>DASQNL010000693.1:0-5195 GCA_035644995.1 Pyrinomonadaceae bacterium
ATTCTTCTCAATCAACACGTCGTCGCGACGGCGCGGGTCGGCGACGCACCCGACCGCTGGTGGGTGGTCGACCCAGACCTCGGCGTAGTCGTTAAGCACGACATCGGCGAGATCGAAGATAAGACGGATTTGATCAAACCCTACTACCTCGAAAGAGGATACTCGCAGGAGTATGTGGATTGGCTGGCGCGCGTCTACGGGAAGGAAGGCAACGTTGTCTACGCCGGGGCGCGGGCGTACCAGCCGTGGCAACTCCGTTACCTCGAAGACGTTTCGTATATCTTGAAGTGGGTTATTCCGCTCATGCTAATCGCTCCCTTCGCGCTGTCTCGCGGCCGGAATAAAAATCGTCGGGCACACGTCTCCGCGCGTGAGACGGAGCGGGAGGCTTTCGCCTCGACTCCGACCACGGTCGCCCCGAAGCGGTGATCACGGCCGGGAGTTTTCAAGAGAGGCTTACGCACTGCCACTTTCGATCACGCCCAGATAAAGCTGCTCGTAACGTTCGGCCATTCCCCCGATAGTCCGCTCCGCGACTTTGGCTTGAGCCGCAACGGCACGCGCGCGCGCCGCGTCGCCGAACAAGAGAGTTGTGGTGAGGGCTTCCGCTATCGCCTCCGGCTCGTCCGGATCAACAAAACATGCGCTTCGGTCGTCGAGAATTTCCCGGTGCGCCGGAATATCCGAGACGATCAGCGGGCAGCCGCAGGCCATCGCTTCCAGCACGACGTTGGGGCAGCCTTCAAACCTGCTCAAGAAAGCGAACGCGTCGGCGCGTTTCATCAATGCCCAGAGGTTCGAGACGTAGCCGCTAAAGACGACGCGATGCTTGAGGCCGAGTTCGGCGGCCAGCCCTTCGAGTCTCGGTTTGAGCACGCCGTCGCCGCACAGGAGGGCGGTCAACGGCACCTCATTCGCGACCCGCGAGAGCGCGACGATAAGAGTTTCCACGTTCTTCCCGCTATCCATCCGTCCCGCGTAGAGCAACAGCTTTTCGTCAGGCTCGAAGCGGAGGTCGGCCGGAGCGGGCGCAGGTTGCGCCGCCGCTATTTCATCGAGGGGGAGTCCGTTCGGAATCACATAGCGAGGAGGCGCGCCTCCTTTCGCGCCCCAGTAAGCATCGCCCGCCTGAGAGTTCGACACGATGGCGTCGGCGCGTTTGGTGAGCGACGCACGCAAGCTACTCTTCCAGTGCGCGGGATAGGCGGGGGCGGAACTCGACTCTTTCAATACCCATCGCGTGCCCGTCGTGAGCGCGGCCGCCCCGCCCAGCACATCCATCTGCGGCAGACTCGTTTGGATGATGTCGGGTCTTATCTTCCGAATCAGCCGGAGCAGCCCGAGGAAAATTTTAGGATCGTGGTTACCGCCCGCAGGTAGCCGGTGCGTCGCCACGCCGCCCGCCCTCATCCGGCCGAGGTTTGCGCCGTCCCGCAAAAAAACGACGTGAATCTCGTGCCCCTTCCGCGCCAGTTCCAAGGCGAGGTAAGACAGTTGTCTCTCCGCCCCGCCGTGCTCAAGCGTCGGGATGCAGTACATGATCCTCATAAGGCAGGCCGGCCTTCGGCGGCGACGCGACGCAGGCTCCTCGTGAGCCGCGCGCCGACATAGATGAGGGCGACGGCGGGCAGCAGACGGTAGATGACGGGAGCGAGCAGGTAGAAAGTGGACGCGCGAAACGTGTAAAAGCTCCAGACGCACAGCCAGACGTAGATCAGCGTCGGCAGGAAGCGCGACGAGCGGCGCGTGTACCATCGCTGCGCCCAAGCGAAGAGGATGCCGACGACGAGGCCGCGCAAGGCCAGTTCCCACAGCCCGAACCCGATCACGGACTGGGCGATGACGCCGAACATGTAACCCGTCTGATTACCGAGACCCCGCACGTCTAAGTACCACTGGGACGGTTCCAGCTTCTCCATAGGAAGTAGCTGCTGCGGCACCGGCATGAGGAAATCACTGATGTAGAGTTGGGCGGGTATGTTTTCCAGTTGGCCTGCCTTCTTCATCCGGTCGAGGTCATAAGCGGTAGCGAAGATGGATTGAAATTCGTTGGTCGCCGAAGCGAGCGAGCGGAGCGTGATGGGCGGCGCCGCCCTTTCACCCCTCGTAAAGTAGGCGCGCGCCATCCCCATGATTTGGAATCCCGCGATAAAGAGCAGCCCGACGGCGAAGGCGCGCGCGAGCCTGACGGGTTTGACCAGGCGGTGATAGAACAGCAGCGCGCTCAACAAAAGTAGCGCGGTCTCGAAACGCGCGCCCATGTTGAGAATCGTGTACGCCGTTTCCGCTATCAGCCACACGCATAAGACGGCGCGCCAACGTCTCGACTCCCACCTCTCGAAGAGTTGGAACACCAACGCCATTTTAACGACGAGCAGGATGCCTCGCAGGTGCGCCGAAATCTGAAAGACGATGAGAGGCAGCCGTTTTAGATTATCCAGATTATCGCTTATTTTCGCGTAACTGGGGTTGGCGTCCACGCCCCAGATGACATTCAACAAATAGAAGTAGACGAGGAGCGCGGAGAGCAATAGGGCGACGCTCGCGGGCGGCGGGCTGTCGGAGATAACCGCCACCCGTTTTTGGCTCCCGGCCTGATCCCTCGCCCACAGGTAGGCGGCCGCGAAGCCGGCGAAGTAGACGACGTAATTCCAGGCAAAACGGCCGACCTCCGCCGCCGATGCATCGAGCGTCAAGAGACGGTTATCGCTCAGGTTCGTCCAACTCATGCCCGCCAGCAGGTAATTGAGAAACGGAACTACGCTGTAAACCGTCAAGGCCGCGCAGTAGACGGTTCCGATCTCGAACAGCGGGATGGGTTCTTCCTCTGCCCTGCCCCAGAGGCTCGCCACGAGGAAGACCGTGATGCTGACGATCACGAGAACCGGCAACGCCACCTGTCTCTGTTCCGGGCTGAGGAAGAGGAGACTGAGCGCGCCGAGTGCGGCCGGGATGACCGATAAGAATCGTTTGTCGCGCGCGACTCTTTCTTTTACGCCGTGAAGCGTCTGTGCCAACTCCATATATTTGATTCGGAGGCGGAAGCGCGGAAAGCACGCTTGCTTCCCTGCTTCCGCTCCGGTCGGGCGCGTCTCCCTCGGCTGGGCTGGCAAAGCATGCCCGCGCCCGGCGAATTCAGGCTATAGAACATTTGCCGACCGGCGCAAGTGCGCCACAATCGTGGGTCTTATTTGGGAAGCAAGCGCGGCCGTGGCGACGACGGCCAACAGCCCGGCCGCGCTCAGACAGGCCAGCGTTTCGAGCGGCGACAATTGTTTCGGGATTAACCAATAGGCGATTCCGCAGACAATGAGCGCGCCGCTCAGCGGGAGACACACATCCTCTAAGAACCAGCGGCCTTGTTGGCCGCGCAAGAAACGCCGGTGCATGATCGGCACGGTAATCAGATAGCAGAGGTTGAGTAAAACCCAGACCGCCCCCGCGCCATACCCTTTATAGCTTTTGATCAGCACAACATTCAGCGGGATGATGCTCACGAGCAGAAGGAGATTGGTGGTTGAAATAAGTCGCCACCAACCGTAGGCGACCTGCAAATAGTATGGAATCTGATACAGCCCGTGGAGCAGCATCCCGGCGACGAGCAAGCTCAGGAGGTGGCGGGTTTGCTCGACGATGACGGGGTCGCCAGTCCAGAGCATCAGCACCTCCCGCGAAAAGATCGCCATTATTATGGCGACCGGCATCAATATCACGGACATGAGTTGACAGCCGCGATGATAGATGTAGGAAAGCTCCTCATCGCCGCCGCGCGTAACCAGCTCCGAGAACTTGGGAAAGATCGCGCCGTTGATGGCGATGATGATCGCGTAGAGTCCGTTGGTGAGACTTTGCGCCAGGGTGTAGTAGCCGAACAGGTTGAGGGGCAGCAGGGCGCTGAGGATGATTTTATCCCCCTGAAGCAGACCCAGATTGGCGAAGGAGTTGGCGGCGTAAGACGCGCTGAACCGCCACACGCGATGGATCAGTTCGAACTTGAAGCCGGAGACGCTCTCGGCCGGTGCGGGCAGCGAACGCCAGAGCAAGATGGCGGCCGTCCCCGTGCCCACGACGCTCGTCGCAATCTGCCCCGCGAAAAACATCTCCGCTGTAGGCGAGATCAGCCACAAGGCCAGCAGGATGCCTAGCCCGCGCATCGTCGCCAGCGTCACCATCAAGCTGTTGAGCAATAGTTGTCGCTGTAATCCGAGCAGGCCGCTCTGATAAAAGGTGAAGGGGAATTGTAAGGCCATGCCCACCCCCATCATCCTGAGACAGGTTTTCACCGTCTCGATGGAGAGAGACTGCAACGTCACCCAGCGGCGCGCGATAACGGGCGCGAGCGCGAACACGGTGGCGCCGATGAGCAGAGCGATCAGCCAGTAGATGAGCTGCAACGTAAAAACGAGGTCGCGTTGTTCTTGACCATTCTTGTCTTCGGCCGACAGGCGCGCGATCTCTCGATTGAGGGTGGCGGCGATGCCGAGGTCGAAGATCACGAAAATGCTTTGCAGGGTGAGGAAAATGCCGGTCAGTCCGAAGGCCTCGATGCCGATCAAATTGATGTAGAGGGGGATGCACACCACTCCGAGCGAGATCGACCAGACGGTGCTGATCAGGCTGGCGAAAGTGTTTCTCTCAAGTTGTCCCATAAGTCATCGCCTGCCGCCCTACCCCTCGCCGCGCTCTCGCGTCGTTGCCCCTATTCGGCTTCGGCCAACACCACTTCGTTACCTCTCCGGAGCGTAATCTTGGAGATTTCTCGCAGGTTGAGATTCTTCCACTCGGCGTTGTTTCCCTGTTTATCCTCCACTCTCAAATCCCACCTGACGGCGGACTCGGCCGGGGCGAATTTGATTTCCACGAAGTCGCCATCGATTAATTCGTCGCGCCCGAGGACGTTTTCCTCCCAGCCCGCCGAATCGTGCGGGGAGACGTAAACCGCGTAGAGACTTAAGCCGGTGTAATTGATGAGCGTGAAGTCCAGTGCCCCCGCGCCGTGGATTCGAGAGTCGCCCGCCGCCGGAGGGGTTGTGCTCGAAGACGTTGAAGACGCGCGCTGAGACTTGTTCGTATCGTCACGCGCCGAACCGGCCGGCGGCGAGCAGGAGCAGGCGACGGCGACGAGCAAGCAGGCCAGCGTGATGCCGGCCGCCAATCTTTTATCCGGGTCTCTGTTCTCTAACCTCACTTCTACA
>DASQNL010000694.1:0-2419 GCA_035644995.1 Pyrinomonadaceae bacterium
GCGGCGCGGCCGCGGCCTCGGTTTGGACGCGGCGCGGGCGCGTCTGCGCGCCCTCCTGCCCCAACGCAAAAGCCTGCGCGAGCAACGCGAACGCGACGGATAACGCGATGAGCCTGGTTAGATTGAAAGGATGGGTCAACATCAGACGCACTTCCCGCAGGGCGATGCCGCCTTCCGCACAGCCGCGCGCTTATACTACTACAACTCGCGCGCGTTGGAATCATCAAGCGAGAAACAACCCGTGCGCCAAACCGAGCGCGCCGCCCCCCAGCACGACCCACAGCACGTCGAGTTTCCAACGATACAACGCGACGAAGGCGACGACGCTCAAGCCCGCCGCAAACCAGTTTGTCTCGCCCGCGAAACCCTGCGGCCGGATGACGGCCGCGCCGAAGACGAGCGCGAGATTGAGGACGACGCCGACCACGGCCGCCGTGATGCCGGAGAGCGCGCCCGTCAGATTTTTGTTGCCGCGAAGCCGCTCGATGTAGGGCGCGCCGAGGAAGATGAAGATGAAGCAGGGGAGAAAGGTGGTGTAGGTCGTCACGAGCGCGCCCGCGATTGCGCTCGCGTTTTGACCGAGACCGGCGACCGGGTGATTCCAACCGGCCATGAAGCCGACGAATTGCAGCACCATGATGAGCGGGCCGGGCGTCGTTTCGGCCAGCGCGAGACCGTCCACGGCTTGCGCGTGCGTAAGCCACTGGTAGGAACCGACGGCGGCCTGCGTGACGTAGGCCAGCACGGCGTAGGCTCCGCCGAAAGTGACGAGCGCGGCCTGCGTGAAGAAGCGATACTCATCGGCGTGCAGGCCTCCCCAGCCGCCCCACCAAATGATCGCGGCGAACGGCAACGCCCAGAGCAGAAACCCTGCGAGCAGAATCTTGAGCGTCCTGATTCTTGAGGGCAGCGTGTGCGCGGGCGGCGGCGCGTCGTCTTCGATCATGAAAGAGGGCGGCGTCGGCGTCGAGCGTTCGGTTGAAGCCTCGCCGCGCCCTGTTTCATCTCGCCTCGTTTCGTCTCGCGTCGCGCGTCCGACCGGAGTCCCGCCGCCCTTCGCCGCGCCCGCCGGAGGCGCGACAAAAATGTGCGGCCAGAGGCGCGCGCCCGCGAGTCCGCAGAGACCGGCCGCGAGCACGATGAGCGGGAAGGGAACGTGCAGGAAGAAGATGGCGACGAACGCCGCCGCCGCGATGAGAAAATGGGCGCGCCGCTTGAGCGCGCGGCCGCCGAGCTTTAAGAGAGCCTCGACGACGATAGCCACGACCACGGGCTTGAATCCGCCGAGCACCCCGGCGACCGCGCCGAGTTGCCCGTATTTCGCGTAAGTGTAGGAGAGGGCGAGCAGGAGGATGATCGAAGGGATGATGAAGAACGCGCCCGCCACGATGCCGCCGATGGTGCGGTGCATGAGCCAGCCGATGTAGATGGCGAGTTGGGTCGCCTCCGGGCCGGGCAAGAGCATGCAATAGTTGAGCGCGTGCAGGAAACGCTCCTCGCTCAACCAACGCCTACGCTCGACCAACTCGCGGTGCATGATCGCGATCTGCCCCGCCGGGCCGCCGAACGAGATGAAGCCCAACTTGACCCAGAAACGAAACGCTTCGCCGAACGAGACGCGCGGCGCGACCGGGCGCGACTCCGTGGCGCGCGCGTCCGACGGCGGCGACGACCCCGGCGTGCGCGGCGTCATTTCATTTCCGCCCTTGTTCATCCCGCCTCGCTGCCTCGTTCGAGCGCGGCGACGGCGAGCGTGTGAAACTGCCGCCTGACGCCGTTGATGTTGACGAAGGGGAGCGTGCGCGTGTGCGTCCGGTTGGTGAGCAGGATCAGGACGCGTTCGTGTGCGGCGTCTATCCAACAACTCGTCCCGGTGAAACCGAGATGGCCGAAACTGTCGGGCGGGAGCGCGACGCCCGCCGTCGAGTCGGGCGTCGCGGCGAGTTGCCAGGCGAAGGAGCGCGCCTCGTCCAGACGCGGCGTCATGTTCGTGCGAAAGAGCGTACAGGTTTCGGGCGCGAGCAATTCGGTGCGCGCCGCGATGAACTGCTCGGCGAGGCGCAGCGTCTCGCGCGCGTTCGAGAAGAGACCGGCGTGCCCCGCCGCGCCGCCGAGAAAATAGGCATTGCCGTCGTGCACCTCGCCCCAGATCAACTCCTCGCGCCACGCGCCGGACGCGCTCTCCGCCCGCGCTTCCGTCTCTCCCGGCCTTTCTTCTTCTTCTTGCGCCTCGCACATCCCGCGCTCGTAGGCGTTGCCCGCCAGCTCGCACGCGGCCGTCCCGGTCAGGAACGCGCGTTCGGGTTTGAAAAACGTTCGTTCGAGTTTGAGCGGCCGGAAGATTTCCCGCGCGGCCAACTCGTCTATCGGCGCGCCGCAAATTTTTTCGAGCAACAAGCCGAGCGTGATGAAACCGAGA
>DASQNL010000695.1:0-2340 GCA_035644995.1 Pyrinomonadaceae bacterium
GTTTGGAACGTTCCAACCCTTCGTCGAGCATCTTGCGCGAAGCCTCGGCCAGATCATTATCCGCCAGCAACTGATGATAGTGCTCAACAGCTTCCTGTAGCATGTCGCCTCCGTGGGGAGATTTGCAAAAGCGATTTTTTAGACCACGAACGAGTGTGCGGCTAGAGTAGCACAAACGGGAAGGCAAGGGTAAAAACGGAGGAAGGGGAAAAGGGGAAAGGCGAAAGGGAAAAGGGGAAAGGGGAAAGACAGCGGGGAGCGTTGAATGTCTCCCGGCTTCTCCTTCCCCTTCCCCCTTACCCTTTTCCCTTTATCCGTGATTCCTACTGCGGGGTGTTGTTACGCGGCAGGTTGAAGGAGAGTTTTTCGCCCGCGCGGAGGATGCCGAGAGAGAGTTCGGCGTCGAAATCGGCGGAGAGGTTGAAGTTCCAGTTGGCGTCGGAGAAAATTTGCCCGTTGATCGATTCGATGATGTCTCCGGCCTGAATTTTACTCCCGGCCGCCACGCTGCCCGACCGCACCGACATGACCAGCAGCCCGTTCCCACGCGCCCCCGAAATGTTCGTCGCGGCCGGTGAAATACGCACCGCCTCCAGCCCGAACGCGAGCAGGGGCTTGACGGCCAACCCGCCGTAGGCCGCGCTCGCGGCGCGATAACGACCTTCGGCCTCGGTCAGGCGCGAGCGCATGAGTTGAACCTCGGCGGAAAACTTTTGCGCCTGCTCCCGCGCCGCCTGAACCTGCCAGCGCGCGTTCCGCAACTCTTCCTGCCACCGCGCCGCTTGCCGCGCATCGGCCGCGCCGGGCTGCGGAGGTCGCCCGCGCTCATCTTCCACCCGGCGCAAAACCATCTCGTGGCGACGAATATTTTCCTCCGTGGCGCTGAGGGCGAGTTGCTTCGCGCGAAGTTCCGTCTGTGCGGCGCGCAGTTCGGCGCGCGCCGTGTCGAGTCCCGGACTCGGCGATTCGCTCAGGCGCACGGGGAGACTGAGCGGCGCGCTGCGGGCGCGGAGCACGGTGAAATCGGCGAGCGCGTTGCCGCCGAGTTCCCTGATCATCAAGGACATATCTTCGATGCTGCGCACGTCGTGCCGGCCGATGCGCGCCACCACGTCGCCGGGGCGCAGACCCGCACGCGCGGCGGGCGTTCCCGGCGCAACCGAAGTCAACAACACGCCGCGCGGTTGAACTAAAAGCGAGCGCGCTTGTTCGCGCGTCCACCCGCCCGCGAGTAATTGTTCGAGCGGCGCGAAGGCGAGCGCATCGCCGCGCGCTCCGAGCCACGGCTGGGGCACGCTGGCGCGCCGCTCCCGCACGCGCCGCGCCGCGCCGCGCACGCTCTCCGCCGGCATCAGGCGGGTCGCGCGGGCGTCGCTTTCTTCGATGATGCCGACGAGCGTGCCCGTCTCGCTGAGCGCGACGCCGCCAGCCCATTCGGGCGAGACGCGGTCTATCGCAATCAACATCTCCAACGCCTTGCCCGACGGCGAACGCTTCACCTCACGCAACTGCCCCGCCTCCTCGCTCAGGTTCATATAGAGCACGCCTTCGTCGCCGACGGGCGCGAAGTCGGGTCGGGGCGTGGCGGCGACGGCGGGCGCGTGCGACACGCGCGCCAACTCGGCGCGCAGCGGCGCGATCACGCGCACGCGTTGGCCGACGATTGGCTGAACGATTTCGACTTCCGCGGCGGGCGCAAGCAGCGGCTTGTCCGATTCGAGGAGCGAGAGCCCGGTGCTGGCATCGAGTCCGATGAAGCGCGCGTTGAATTGTGTGCCGTCGGGGCGCACGAGCAACAGTCCCGTATCGCCGTTTATATCAGCGGGCGACTTGGCGGGGCGGAAGGCTGTGGCGAGATTCAACATCTCTGCTTCGGCCTGCGGCAGACGCGCCACGACCGTGCGCCCGTCGGGCAGAATGTAACCGGCGACGATATTGGTGCGGACGAAATTCTCGTCGAAGGCGGAAGCGACGGGCGCGTCGGGCGGCGTCAACAGCGTGCGTAGTTTCCAGCCGCTCAGACGGTGGACGACGGCGATCACGTGCGGCGCGCCCGCGTGCATTCCGGGCGTCGCCGCGCCGTCGGTCTTAGGGATTGACGGTGTGGCGGCTACGGGCGAAGGCGGCCGGCGGGGCGTTCGCGCCGTCTGCGCGAAGGCGTCCAACCCGCTCCACGCCGCGAGCGCGCAGGCGGCGATGGAGAACAGCAGCCGCGCGCGGCCGCTCCCGCCGCGCGTCGCGCCGGGCTGTTCACAAACTCTTTTGCCTGAACGATTCAACAGCACTACCACACACCTTGCTGAGAAGAAAGAGATGCCTTCGTGTAAGTCGCGCCGGGGC
>DASQNL010000696.1:0-6261 GCA_035644995.1 Pyrinomonadaceae bacterium
AGCATGAGCGCGACGAGGCCGGCCACCACCCACTTGCCGCGCGCGCCGGCACGCGTGTCGGCGTGAGCCGGCTTCGTGGCCTGCGCCCGGAGGTGTGCGAGTTTGGTGGTGGCGGGCGATGCGCCGAGTTCCGCGCCGCACGCACGGCACAGTTCCTCGTCCTCCTCGGCCGCCGTGCCGCAGGCCGGGCACGCGCCGCTGCGGATGGGCTGCGTCATGTAGTCGTGCCGCACGGTGTTGTCGACCATCTCGTACAGTTCGTGCGTGCCGACGGGGCGGTAAGTTTTCGGCTGCGCTTCAATCGCTTCGACGACATCGCCCGCGTCGCGCTCGCGCGCCGTCCTGATGGCGCGCAGGAAGTCGGCCGTCGAGGCGTAACGCCCGGCCGGGTCTTTTTCGAGCGAGCGCAGGATGATGTCTTCGACTTCGAGAGAGATGAGCGGGTTGATCTCGGTCGGCAGCGGGGGCGGCTCCTCGACGTGCGCGCGCAAAATCTCGGTGCGCGTCAGCGGCGCGCGCTCGTTGCCGAAGGGCGGCGCGCCGGTGAGCATCTCGTAGAGAATGATCCCCAGGCTGTAGATGTCGGAACGCTGGTCAACTTCCAGCCCTTCGGCCTGTTCGGGCGAGACGTAGCGCGGCGAGCCGTAGCCCGCGCTGAAGGTGTCCGTCGTCTCCGAGCCGACGACCTTGACGATGCCGAAATCCGTGATCTTGATTTTGTCGCCGGGCGTGACGAGGATGTTCGGCGGCTTGAGGTCGCGGTGGATGATGCCGCGATGCGCCGCGCCGTCCTGATCCTGATAGGTGAAGGTGTGGGCGTAAACGACGGCGGCGAGGATTTGATCGAAGAGGGCGAGCGCGCGTTCGCACACGAGCGCGCCGCCCTCCTGCTTGATCAACTGCGCGAGCGAACGCCCCTCGACGTACTCCATCACGATGTAGTAAGTCTGCTCGGCGACGATGTAGTCGTAAATCTTGACGATGCCCGGATGATCCAGTTGCGACTGGATGTAGGCCTCGCGCTCGAAGCGGTGGCGGAGGCTGCGCAGGTCGTGATCTCCGGCGCGCGGGTTGATCGACTTGATCGCCACCTCGCGCGGCAGCTTCGTGTGCTGGCCGCGATAGACGACGCCCATCCCGCCGCGCCCGATGCGTTCCTCGATGCCATAGCTGCCGATGATCGTCTCAGTCGCCATTGGGTTACTGAAAACCTGTCAGTCGTCCGTGGTCAGTTGTCCGTTGCCTGTGGCTTTCCAAACGAGTTGCTAAAGATTAAGTCGAACGACCGGAACACACGAAGAACAACGGACGACCGACCACGGACAATGGACGGCCGTTCATGCCGTCTTCTTCTCTTCCTCGTACAAGTCGCGCAGGACTTCGGAGATGGGCGCGGGCTGCTGCGGCGGCGAGGGCGGCGGCGGCGTGCCGGCGTTAGGGTGAGCGAGCGGCAGCCGGTGCGGAGCGTCTGTTTGACTCGTCGCATAGGTCATGCCCGGATAAAGGTTGTACGCCGTCGTGCCGACGGCGGGCGTCGGTGCGAGGTTGTGGCGACGGCTTTCTTCGAGCATGGAGAGGGCGCGGGCGCGTCGGGCGCGTTCGAGGTTGCGAATGGCGGCGACGGTTTGCGGCCCCTCGGCGGGGTCGCGTTCGAGGCGGCGCAGCACGCTCACGTAACGACGCAGTTCAGGCGAAGGCGCGGTGCGCTGCCGCTCGTCGCCTTCTTCGGATTCGAGGATGTAGGCGAGGTGCTCGGCGGCCGCCTCGTGGTCGCCCGCGCGATGATAAAGCGCGCCGAGCGCGAAATAGACGAGCGGCGGCGCGTCCGCCATCGTATGCACGACCGACTCGCCCTGCCCGATCACTTCCGTGATCTCGAAGCCGTACCAGCGGCGTTCGTCTTCGCGCAACACGTCGCTGGCGGCCAGGTAGAAGTCGAAAATGCGGCGCGTCTCGTGCTGCTCGGAGCGATCCACGGCGCGCCAGACGAAATAAATCACGGTGGCGAAAAAGATGATCACGGTCGGCGGGATACCCATCAAAGCGAGCATCGCAAGAATCACGATGATCGCGATCAACTTCTGCCCCATGTCTCTGCCCTTACTGCCCATAAAACCTTTCGCGCGCCGGTCGCGGCCGACCGCTTGAAAACCTGCCGGTTCACCCGAAACTCCGACTCACGAACTCACCTCGATGCGGCGGCGAATCGCCGCTCCGGCCTCGGTCGTGGAGAGCGTGCCGCCGAGGTCGCGGGTCGTCTCGCCCGCCCTGACCGCCGCGCCGACGGCCGCCTCGACAGCCTCGCCCGCCGCCGTGAATCCCAAGTATTCTAGCATCATCGCCGCGGTCAGAATAGAGCCTACCGGATTCGCGATGTTCTTGCCCGCGAGCGGCGGCGCGCTGCCGTGCACCGGCTCGAACAGGGAGACTCGGCCGGGATGCAGGTTACCCGATGCGGCCATCCCCAAGCCCCCCTGCAACGCCGCGCCCAAATCCGTCAGGATGTCGCCGAACAAATTGTTGGTCACGATCACGTCGTACTGCGCCGGGTCGAGCACCATGAACATCGCCATCGCATCGACGTACTGGTGGTTCGCCTCGATCTCCGAATAGCCCGCCGCCACTTCACGAAACGTGCGCTGCCACAGGTCGCCGCCGTATCGCTGCACGTTCGACTTGTCGGCCATCGTCACCTTTTTGCGTCCGTGCGCGCGCGCGTACTCGAAGGCGGCGACGATGATGCGCTCCACTCCGTGCCGCGTGTTCAATTCCTCTTGCGTCGCGATCTCGTGCGGCGTCCCGCGCTTGAGAAAGCCGCCCGCGCCGATGTACGAGCCTTCCGTGTTCTCGCGGAAGACGACGAAGTCGATGTCTTCGACTTGACGTTCCTTGAGCGGCGTCAGGCGCGCATCGAGCAGGCGCACGGGGCGCAGGTTGATGTAGAGGTCGAGGCCGCGCCGCATGCCGAGCAAAATATCCTCGGCGTGCTTGTTCGACGCGACGCGCGGGTCGCCGAACGCGCCCGCGAGGATGGCGTCGAAATCGTTCGTGAGCATTTCCAGCGCGCCTTCGGGCAACGTCACGCCCTCGCGCAAAAACTTGTCCGCGCCCCAGTCGAAATGCTGCAACTCAATTGAGACGCCGTGCGTCTCGCGCAAGTGTTCCAGCACGCCGAGCGACTCGTTCGTCACCTCCGCGCCGATGCCGTCGCCGGGCACGACCGCGATTCTCTTCACGTCTCTCATCATCATCATCTTCTCCGCCGTCTCACTCGCTCTCACGCGCTGACGCCGAGTTGCCAGAATAGAAAACTCCACACGTCGGTCGCTTCCGCGATCTGCTTCGTCAGCGGTTTGCCCGCGCCGTGTCCGGCCTTCGCCTCGACGCGCAGCAAAATCGGATGCGCCGAAGCGTTCGCCGCCTGCAACGCCGCCGCGAATTTGCGCGCGTGCAGCGGGTCGACCCGTGAATCGGACTCGGCGGTCGTGATGAGCGTTGCCGGGTATTTCGCGCCGGGCGCGACGCGGTGATAGGGCGAATAGGCGTGGAGGTAGGCGAACTGGCGCGGGTCGTCGGCCGTGCCGTATTCGGGAATCCAGAGGCGCGCGATGAGGAAGCGTTGATAGCGCAGCATATCGGTCAGCGGCACGGCGCAGACGACGGCGCGGAAGAGTTCGGGGCGTTGCGTCATGGCCGCCGCGACGAGCAGGCCGCCGTTCGAGCCGCCCTGAATCGCGAGCCGCCCGTTCGACGTGATCTTCTGCTTGATCAAATACTCGGCCGCCGCGATGAAGTCGTCGAAGACGTTCTGCTTCAAGGCGAGCATGCCGCGCTTGTGCCAGCCCTCGCCGTATTCGCCGCCGCCGCGCAAATTCGCCACCGCGTAGACGCCGCCGCGTTCGAGCCAGAGATTCAGGCCGCGATTGAAGGCGGGCGTCTGCGAAACGTTGAAGCCGCCGTAGCCGTAGAGCAGCGTCGGGTTCGCGCCGTCGTACTTCACTCCCTTGCGATGCACGATGAACATGGAAACGTTCGTGCCGTCCTTCGACGGGTAGAAGACCTGCTTCACCTCGACGGCCTTCGCATCGACGGTCGGCGCGTCAACGCGCGCCCATTCGGAGAGCGCGCCCGTCGCCGCGTCGTAGCGATAGACGGTCGGCGCGAGCGCGTAGGAGGCGAAACTGAAGAAAGCCTCGCCGCCGTCTGCCTCGCCGCTCATCCCGCCCGCCGTGCCCAGCGCGGGCAGTTTCACGTCGCGCAAAAATTTGCCCTCGCGCGTGAAGGCGCGGATGTGCGAGGTGGCGCGCGAGAGTCCGTGGACGAGAATCTGCTCGCCGAGAACGACGAACGAACTGATGCCGATGTCCTGAGATTCCGGGATCAACTCGCGCCAGGCGGAACGCTTCGAGTTGGCCGCCGCGGCCTCGAAGATGCGCCCCTTCGCCGCGCCTTCGGTCGTCAAAATATAGAGGCGATTGTCCACGACGCGCGCATTGTAGCTCGCGTCTTTGCCTTCGGCGACGGGCACGAGTTCGCCCATCTCCTCGCGCAGGTCGCGCAGGTAGAGATCATTTTTGCCGGGGCCGCGCGAGACGCTGATCGTCAACCAGCGGCCGTCGCGCGAGAGACCGACGCCCGGCCACTCGGTCGGCTTGTTCTCGCGCCGGAAGACTTCCGCGTCCTTCGCCGGGTCGTCGCCCAGACGATGCAGGAACACGCGGCGGTGATAATTCTCTTCGCCCTTCGGAACTGTGCCCGGCGCGGGAAAGCGCGTGTAATAAAAACCGTCTCCGGCGGGCAGCCACGCGAGCGAGGCGGCGCGTGTGTAGGGAATCTTGTCTTTCAGATTGCGCCCCGTGTCCACGTCCAAAACGTAGAGCGTCGATTGTTCGCTGCCGCCCTCGGACAAACCGTAGGCGAGCCGCTTGCCGTCGTGCGATTCATACCACCAGTCGAGCGCGATGGTGCCGTCGGGGGAGAGCGTGTTCGGGTCGAGCAACACGCGGTCTGTTCCGCGCGCCCCGTCGCGCACGTAGAGCACGGGCTGATTTTGTTGCCCCTCGCGCCGCGTGAAGAAGTAGCGGCCGCGATGCGGGTCGGGCGCGCTGATCGTGCCGATGGAGAGCAGTTGCGAGAGACGGCGGCCGATTGCTTCGCGCGTCGGCAAGGCATCGAGCGCGCGGCGCGTGTGCGCGTTTTGCGCGTCCGTCCACGCGCGCACCTCGCTCGATTCGCCCTGCTCCAACCAGCGAAAAGGATCGCTCACTTTAACGCCGTGCAGCGTTTCGACCAGAGTTTCGGCGCGCGTCTCCGGCGGCCTGAAATTCGCGTTTGAAGTTTGCGCGGCGACGGGCGCGGCGAGCGCGAAGATGAGGACGAGCGCGCGTCCGCAGCGAAGCGCGGCGTTGATGCGTAGATGATTTTTCATAGGCTCGGTAGTCAGCGCGCGAGGCGTTGTTCGATGCGGGGCAGGCTGGCGACGACCGTCTCGCCGACGATCTGCAAACTGCGCGGCGAGATTTTGTCGAGCGTGTCCCCGGCCTGATGCCAGTATGGGTAGCCGCCGAGTTGAATCAGATCGACGACCGGAATCTCGGCGCGCAGGAACGGGACGTGGTCGTCCTCCACCGTGTGTTCCGCGTCGGTAAACTGCGCGCCGTGGCCGAGTTCGCGCGCCGTCTCCCAGATGATGTCCGTGAGCCACGGCGTGCTCAGCGTCTCGCGCGGGATGGCGAGGTCGGTGTAACCGATCATGTCGAGCAGGATCATGGCGCGCACGCGTTTCGTCTCGCCGCGCGCGGCCAGTTGCGCGGCGTAGCGACGGCTGCCGTAGGTGTTGTCCGGCGCGCCCGCGTTCGTGCATTCGCTCCAATCATGGCAGACGGCTTCCTCGCCGTCGAAGAAGACGAACCAGTAAGTGAAGCGCGGTTTCTGACGCCCGCCCGCGGCCAACGCGCGCGCGATCTCGACGAGCGCGCCGGTCGAAGAACCGCCGTCGTTCGCGCCGACGAAGCGAAACTCTTTGAAAGCCTTCGTGTCGTAATGGCTGGCGACGATGATCACGTCCGCCGAGTCGCCCGCGAGTTCCGCCGTGAGGTTGACCATCCGGCGCGCGCCTTCGGGCGTCTGCGCCGTGAACTCGTCGGCCGTCACTTTCAGACCCGCGGCTTGCAGTTCGGCCGAGAGGTATTCGCGCGTGCGCGCGAGTTCGCTTGAGCCGGCGGGACGCGCGCCTATCTCGACCATCCGGCGCACGTGCCC
>DASQNL010000697.1:0-4672 GCA_035644995.1 Pyrinomonadaceae bacterium
CGTGCCGCTGACGATTCCGGTCAGCGTCCGCATGCGTTCTTCGAGTTGCGCGTAGGCGTCGACGATCTGGCGGCTCTCTTGATAGAAAACCTCGCCTTCCTCCGTCAGCCCCACCTCGCGCCCGCCGCGCATGCGTTCGAGCAGCCGCCGCTTAAACTTCTCCTCCAGCCCTCTCACCTGCTGGCTCACGGCCGATTGCGTGACGAAATTCCGCTCGGCCGCCCGCGACAAACTTTTCGTCTCCACCAGATCACAAAAGATTTTCAGAGTTTCCAATTGCATGATTCGTATTATAAGAATTTCTCAACTGTCGGCGCAACTTTTTTCATTTTACCTAATATCAGAAGCGGGTTAAACTGGCCGCGATAATGCCGTTTCCAGACCCGTCTCGCTTGCGCCTGAAGGAGATGCCGCATGAGTCTCTACAACGCCGAATCCACCCTGCGCGCCGCGCGCGAGCGTTATTTCGAGATCAATCATTTCGAGGGCGGCGGCTACGAGGAGGGGTGGGTGAAAATGAAGGCCGGGCCGGTGCCGATCTGGTTTCCGAACACGGTGGCGCGCGTCAAAGCGGTGAAGTTCCACGACCTGCATCACGTCCTTACCGAATACCCGACCACGTGGCGCGGCGAGGCCGAGATCGGGGCGTGGGAGGTGGCAACGGGCTGCGCCTCGCATTATCAAGGATGGCTGCTCAACCTGCTGGCCTTCGCCGTCGGACTCGCCCTCACGCCGCGCGGCGTCTATCGCGCCTTTCTGCGCGGGCGGCGGAGCCGCAACTTGTACCGCATGACTTTCTCCGACGAACTGCTCGCGCGCCAGGTGGGCGACGTGCGCCGCGAGTTGGATTTAGACAAACCGCCCGCGCCGCCCGCGCCCGGCGACCGGAAGGCTTTTATCTTCTGGTCGCTCGCGAGCGCGGCCGCTTTCGCCGGGACGTGGGCGGTCGCGCTGCTGCCCTTGGCGACTCTCGCCGTGGTGGTCTTCGCGCTGGTGAATAATAAGTGCCTGACTTTTTGGAGTTTTTAAGAGGCGGCGATTGCATTTCTGGCCGCGCCCTTTATAATCATGTCCGTTCCAAATAATCTTGAGCGTCCGGCGCGTTCCCTGCGCTCCTGCTCCGCACGCCTCCGAACGGCGACACCTGCTTTTCGTGTCACAGGGCTGCGAAAGGGGTCATTCCTAAGTTATGGCTGTTCGTCTGAGTAGAACTTTTGTGCTGCGCAAGCTGCACCAGTTGTCGGGCATCGTCCCGCTCGGCGCGTTTTTGTTGGAGCATCTCTACACCAACTCGAAGGCGGCGCACCCGGAGCGCGGCGTGGCGGACTTCAACCAGGCCGTCGCCGATTTGCAGGCGATCCCCTACGTGCTCTTTATCGAGATCACGTTCATCTTCATCCCGCTGCTCTACCACGCGGTCTACGGCCTCTTCATCACCTGGGAGACGCGGCCGAACAATTTGAGCTACCCCTACCCGCGCAACTGGTTCTACACGATCCAGCGCATCACGGGGATCATCCTCTTCTTCTTCATTCTCTTTCACCTGCTCAATTTCCGCTTCGGCCTGATCCCCGGCCTCAACGAGCGCGCCGTGGCGCATTACCCGAACGAGGCTTACGAGATCGTCTCGCGCGAATTTCAGATGCTGCCGATCCTGATCATCTACATCATCGGCATCGCCGCGACCGTGTGGCACTTCGCCAACGGCATCTGGCTCTTTTTAGTTGACTGGGGCATCGTCATCGGCGAACGCGCGCAGCGCGCCACGGGTTACGCCTGCATCGGTTTCGGCGTCGTGCTCTATCTCCTGTGGATTAACGTGACCTTTGCTTTCTTACGTCCCGGCGGACTTCTGGGAGGACTACTTTACTAATGGCGGCGACTTCTAAAGGCACTAAGATTGCAATTGTCGGCGGCGGCCTCGCCGGACTCGCGGCGGCGATGAAGATCGCGGAGGCGGGTCACGAAGTTGATCTCTTCTCGGTCGTGCCCGTCAAGCGTTCCCACTCGGTCTGCGCGCAGGGCGGCATCAACGGCGCGGTCAACACCAAGGGCGAAGGCGACTCGACGCAGGAACACTTCGACGACACGGTCTACGGCGGCGACTTCCTCGCCAACCAGCCGCCCGCCAAGGCCATGTGCGAGATGGCTCCCGCCATCATCTATCTCTTCGACCGGATGGGCGTCCCCTTCTCGCGCACCAAAGAGGGCTTGCTCGATTTCCGCCGCTTCGGCGGCACGAAGCATCACCGCACCGCTTTCGCGGGCGCATCCACCGGCCAACAACTTCTCTACGCGCTCGACGAACAGGTGCGCCGCTACGAGGCGGGCGGCAAGGTCAAGAAGTACGAGGGCTGGGAGATGCTGTCGCTCGTCTTAGACGATCATCAGGTCTGTCGCGGCCTCGTCGCGATGAACCGCCACACGCTCGAACTCAAAGCCTTCCCCGCCGACGCCGTGATCATGGCGACCGGCGGCCCCGGCCTGATCTTCGGCAAGTCCACTAACTCGATGGTCTGCACGGGCAGCGCGGTGTCGGCCTGTTATCAACAGGGCGCGCGTTACGCCAACGGCGAATTCATTCAAGTTCACCCGACTTCGATACCGGGCGAGGACAAGCTGCGTTTGATGTCCGAGTCGGCGCGCGGCGAGGGCGGGCGCGTGTGGGTTCCGCGCCAGAAGAACGACCGCCGCGCGCCCGCTTCGATTCCCGAAAAAGAGCGCATCTACTTTCTCGAAGAGAAGTATCCGGCCTACGGCAATCTCGTGCCCCGCGACATCGCGACGCGCGAAATCTTTCAGGTCTGCCTCGACGGGATGGGCGTCGGCGGCGAGAACCAGGTCTATCTCGACCTCACGCACATCGACGCCGCCACGCTCGACCGCAAACTCGGCGCGATCCTCGAAATTTACGAGATGTTCGTCGGCGACGACCCGCGCCACGTGCCGATGCGCATTTTTCCCGGCGTCCATTATTCGATGGGCGGCCTCTGGGTTGACGGCAACCAACGCACGAACATTCCGGGGCTGCTCGCGGCGGGCGAGTGCGACTATTCGATTCACGGCGCGAACCGTCTCGGCGCGAACTCGCTCGTCAGTTGCGTCTACGGCGGCTTCATCGCCGCTCCCGCCGCGCTCGAATACGCCGCGAACGTCGAACGCAACGGCGCGGACGGGTCGAAGATTTACGACGACGAGTTGAAACTGCAACAGGGCTTCAACGACGATCTGCTCAAGCAGTCGGGCGGCGAAAACCAGTACGTCATCCACGACGAGATGGGCAAGTGGATGACGGACAACGTGACGGTCGTGCGTTACAACGACCGCCTCAAGGCGACCGACAACAAGCTGCTGGAGTTGACCGAACGCTACAAGCGCATCTCGATCAGCGATTCGAACATGTGGGCGACGATGGCTCTCCCGCACGCGCGCCAACTCTGGAACATGCTGCAACTGGCGCGCGTCATCACGCTCGGCGCATTGAACCGCGACGAATCGCGCGGCGCGCACTACAAGCCCGACTTCCCCAACCGCGACGACGAGCGTTTCCTCAAAACCACCATCGCCGAATATTCCGGCGAAGGCCCCGTGCTCTCTTACGAGGACGTAGACGTGTCGCTCATCGTTCCGCGCAAGCGCGACTACAGCAAGGGCAAGCAGGAACAGGCGAACACGGGCGCGGTCGCCGCGCAGGCGAAAGCCTCCGGCCTGCCGACGACCGACGGCGCGCAGCAGATTCCCGTCGAAGGCTGGGAGCAGAAGCCGAAGGATTTGAGCGCGCCCGTCGTGTGGACGCAGGACAAAGAGAAGGTCGTCGATGTGAATCACGGCGGCGCTGAAACGCGCGGCGAGCGCGGCAAATCAATCGAAGACGCGGGGGGCAAATCGGACGAGCTATGAGCGCGCATACCAATCAAACAAACAACGCCACACCGGCGACCGCCGACAAATCTTACACGCCCGCGCCGGAGCGGCAGCGCGAGCAGAAGTTCGTCGAGATTCGCATCAAGCGGCGCGACCGCCCCGACGCCCCGCAGCGTTGGGAGGAGTTTCGCGTTCCCTATCGCCCCAACCTCAACATCATCTCGTGCCTGATGGACATCCAGAAAAATCCCGTCACGAAGGACGGCGCGAAGACCACGCCCGTCGTCTGGGACATGAATTGCCTGGAACAGGTCTGCGGCATCTGCACCATGATCATCAACGGCAAGGTGCGCCAATCGTGCTCCGCGCTCGTGGATCAGTTGGAGCAGCCGATCACGCTCGAACCGATGACGAAGTTTCCGAACATCCGCGACCTCGCCGTCGACCGCTCGCGCATGTTCGAGCACTTGAAACAGGTCAAGGCGTGGATCGAGATCGACGGCACGCACGACCTCGGCCCCGGCCCCAAGATGACGCAGGACGAGGTGGCCGAGCGTTACGCCTATTCGCGCTGCATGACGTGCGGTTGCTGTCTCGAAGCCTGCCCGCAGTATGACGAAGACCAGTACATCGGGCCGCAGGCCATCGCGCAGGTGCGCTACCAGAACATGCACCCGTCGGGCAAGATGACGCGCGACGAGCGGCTCGAAGGCATCATGGGCGACGACGGTATCACCAACTGCGGCAACGCGCAGAACTGCGTGCGCGTCTGCCCGATGTCCATCCCGCTCACGAAGGCCATCTACGA
>DASQNL010000698.1:0-2660 GCA_035644995.1 Pyrinomonadaceae bacterium
CCCGCGCCGAGTACGAGAATCTTCATCGAGTTTGAGAGAGTCGCCCGTCCGCGCGGGCGGGCTGTTACTCGGCCGCGCCCGTTTGGGCGGGGTGGCTGAGTTTGCTGTGGCCGTAGCCGTACAGGAAATAGAGGACAAGCCCGACGAGGAGCCAGAGGCCGAAGCGCGTCCAGTTGGTGATGCCGAGTTCGGTCATCAAGTAGGCGCAACTCATCAGACCCAAGACCGGGATCAGCGAGAGCCGACGCCGGAAACAGAAATAGACCATCACGAACGAGAGAATGATGTAAGCGTAGAGCGGAATCTTGTGGCGAAACACTTCCCACGCGCCGAGCGACGGGTCTCCAGCGTCGGTGAAACTGAAGAACGCGCGCACGCCGTCGGCGTTGAAATAGAGCAAGGCTGCCCACGCGATCAGGAAGATCGCGGGCACGATGTACTGCGAGTTGATGTAGGGCACGAAGGTGCGTTCGTTTTCGACCTGTTCCAGACCGCGCGTGTGCGCGCCGAGCAGCACGCCGCCGCAGACGAGACAGAAGGCAAAGAGCGTCCCGATGCTCGACAGGTCGGTCACTTCCGTCAGGTTCATAAAGAGCGACGGGATGGCGACGACGAGGCCGGTGATGATCGTGGAAAACCAGGGCGTCTTGAAGCGCGGGTGGATGCTTGAGAAGATCGGCGGCAGGAGTCCGTCGCGCGACATCGCCATCCAGATACGGGGCTGGCCGAGTTGGAACACCAAGAGCACGGTCGCAATCGCCACGACCGCGCTGACCGCCACGATCCCCGACATCCACGGCAAATTCGCGCCTTCGGGGCCGAACACAAACGCCAGCGGGTCGCCCACCTGCAACTGCGTGTAGCTGACCATGCCGGTCAGAACGAGCGCGAGCACGATGTAGAGCGTGGTGCAGATGATGAGCGAGTAGATCATGGCGCGCGGCAGGTCGCGCGTCGGGTTCTTGCACTCCTCGGCCGTGGTGGAGAGCGCGTCGAACCCGATGAAGGCGAAGAAGACGGCCGCCACGCCCTTCAAGACGCCCGTCGCCCCGTTCGGCGCGAACGGCGACCAGTTATCCGGGTTGACGTAGAACGAGCCGAGCACGATGACGAGGAAGATGACGGCGAGCTTCAAAGCGACCATCACGTTCGACGCGCGCTTCGATTCGCGGATGCCCACGTAGACGAGCGCGGTGATGACGAAGACGATGCCGAGCGCGGGCAAGTCGCAGATAAGAGGGATGCCGCCGACGCGCGGCGCGGTCGTCCACGCCGCGTAAGCCTCTCTCATGCCGCTCGTCACGTCGGGCATCGCCTTCACGGCTTCCAGATTGCTGCCCTGCGTGATGAGTCCGTTGATGGTGTCGTAGCCGCGCGAAGCGGACAGGAAATCCATCGTCAGGTAGGCGGGCACGTTGATGCCGTAGCCGGAGAGCAGCCCCGTGAAGTAATCGCTCCAAGAGATGGCGACGGCGATGTTGCCGATGGCGTATTCCATCAGCAAATCCCAACCGATGATCCACGCGACGAGTTCGCCGAAAGAGGCGTAGGCGTAGGTGTAGGCCGAACCGGCCACCGGAATCTTCGAGGCGAACTCCGCGTAACAGAGCGCGGAGAAGCCGCAGGCCATCGCCGTGAACATGAAGAGGAAGATGACGGCGGGGCCGCCGTTGAAAGCGGCGTTGCCGATCATGGCGAAGATGCCCGCGCCGACGATGGCCGCGATGCCGAGCGACGTGAGATCGAGCACGCCGAGGGTCTTATCCATCTGCGCCTTGCCCTCGCCCGCGCCGCCGTGGGCGTCGCTGAAACCGAGTGCGGCGTCGCGCTTGATCTGCACGACGCTCTTTTTGCGAAACAGGCTGGTGTAGCTCATCGAGTTTTCCGGTTGAGCAGCGAGCGCGCGACGCGCCCGAAGCGATCAGCGGGACTGAAATTGCGCCGCGAAGTCTAACATAAAATGATGAAGGAGGAACGCGGAACGCCGAACTGAAAACCCGCCGCTTGCCCGTGGGCGCGCGTCGTTCCGCCGTCCTCCTTCATCGTTTATGTTAGACTTCTCCGGCCGAATCCTGAGCCTTGAATGCGATGCCTGACATGCCGGAAAGTCGTGGCGACAAAGGTCGCGCCCTGCACGAAAATCTCGATACAGCCTACGTCAATCTGGCTGCGCTCTTGCGCTACCTGCAACAGCGCGACTTCACCGGGCGCGTCCACGTCGAACTGGACGAGTACGACGGCGACATTTATTTGACGGCGCGCGAGGCCGTGAGCGCGTGCGAGCGGGATCACGTGACGGGACGCGAGGACGTGGGGCAGTCGGCCTTGCAGCGCATCCTCGTGCGCGCGAGCGAGCCGGGCGGGCGCGTCAGCGTCTACGAAGGCGCGGGCGGCGAGACGCGCGACGGCGTTAGCGCGCGCGGCGCGGCCGGGGAAGCGGGCGCGGCGACGGCGGCGACGCGCACGCAGGAAGAGATCGACCGGCGCAACGTCTTGCAGTTGAGCGGCGAGGTGATCGCGGCCGTCGAGCGCGGCGTGGCGGCGGCATCGAACGAAAACTTCGCCGCCCACTTTCAGACCGCGCGGCGCGAGATCGCGGACGACTATCCGTTCCTCGTCTCGCTGGCGGGCTGCGTGGAGTACGAGCGGGGCGAGGCGCG
>DASQNL010000699.1:0-2416 GCA_035644995.1 Pyrinomonadaceae bacterium
GCGGGAAGACATGAGACGGGCTGACAAACAATTTCCTCCGTGCCGCCGTTGAACAGGAGCGGGAGATAGACCGGGAACGTCTCGGATTGTAGACGGCGGGCGGAGACTTCCGCATCGGGCAAAAGTCTTACATGCGGGTAAACTTTCGATATAGACGCGCGGGTGGTCGAGAGGGGCGGCGCGTTAGTCGAAGCGGAAGAGGCCGCGCTGGAGCGCGATCATGGCGGCCTGTGTGCGGTCGTTGGCGTTGAGTTTGTTGAGGATGTTGTTGACGTGCGCTTTGACGGTGCCCTCGGCGATGTTGAGCGCGACGCCGATCTCGCGGTTCGACTTGCCGCCCGCGACGAGCCGCAGCACTTCGCGCTCGCGTCCGGTCAACTCGTCCGTGAGGGCGCGCTCGGCGAGCCGCCCGGCCACCTGCGCCGGGATGTGCCGCCGCCCGCTATGCACTTCGCGGATGGCCGACAAGAGTTCTTCGCGGAACACATCCTTGAGCAGGTAAGACTTCGCCCCGGCCTTGAGCGCGCGGTGGATGTCTTCGTCGCCGTCGTAGGTGGTGAGGACGATGATGCGGCTCGCGGGCGAGCAGACCACGATCTCGCGTATCGCCTCGACGCCGTTCATCACCGGCATCCGCAGATCGATCAACACCACGTCGGGCGCGTGCTCGCGGCACAACTCGACCGCCTGCCGCCCGTCCGCCGCGCGTGCCACGACCTTCATGTCCGGCTCGGCTTCGAGGTTGGCCGTCAACCCGTCGAGAAAGAAGGGGTGATCGTCCGCGATGAGGATGCGAATCTTTACGTCCTCGTGTATCTGTTCCGTCATCGGTTAATCAATAAACTCGATCTCTCGCTCAACGCCGTCGTGCGCCTTGCGTCTCAACTTACGCTTCGTTCAACGCTTCCGTTTTCGCCGAGCGGGACGGTGGCCGTGATCCGGGCGCCGCGCCCCGGCGTACTCTCGACCGCCAGCGTGCCGCCGATTTGGATGAGCCGTTCGCGCATCCCGCGCAGGCCGAAGCCGCCGCCGTTCGCCGCCGCGCCGGTCGTGTGGACATCGAAACCTTGCCCGTCGTCTTCGATGCACAGTCTCACCTGACCGCTGCCGTATTCGAGACGCGTCAGCACCGTGCGCGCGCCCGCGTGGCGGACGGCGTTGGTCAAAGCCTCTTGCCCGACGCGCAGCAAATTGCTCTCGACGCGCGCGGGCAGCGGTCGCGTCGCGCCCGTGATTGTGACCTGAGACGAAACGTTTGTCCCGGCGGTCAATTGCCCGGCGACCTCCGCGAGCGCGGCGGCGAGGTCGCCCGTCTCCAACAAACCCGAGCGCAAATCGCGCACCGTGCGCCGGGCTTCGGCGAGGCTGCTGCGCACGAGCAGGCGCGCCTGATTCAGATGCTCGCGCGCGGCATCGTGCGGCGCGCCCATCTTCGCGCTCACGGCTTCCAGATGAATCGAGATGCTCGTGAAGCCCTGCGCGAGCGAGTCGTGCAGTTCGCGCGCGATGCGGTTGCGCTCCTCCAGCACGGCCACGAACTCGTGTTTCAACTGCCGCACGCGCAATTGATAGACGCCCCACATCGCGGCGGCGGTCAGCAGGGCGGCGACGAGGTAGAACCAGCGCGTCTGGTAGAAATAGGGCGGCAGGATGAAAGCGAGCGTCGCGCCCTGCTCGCTCCACACGCCGTCGTCGTTGGCGGCGAGGACGCGGAAGCGATAGCTGCCCGGCGGCAGGTTCGTGTAGAACGCCTCGCGCCGCGCGCCCGCTTCCACCCAATCGCGGTCGAAGCCTTCGAGCAGGTAGCGAAACTTGACCTTCGACGGAGCAACGAAACTCAGCGCGGTGAAATGAATCTCGACGGCGCGACTCCCGCGCGGCAGACGCAAATCGTCGGCGAGCGCGAGCGGCGCGCGGTCAACCACCAGATTCTCGACGACGACGGGCGGCGGAAGTTCGTTGCGCGCGAGCCGCGACGGGTCGATCACCGCCACGCCCTGCGCCGTCGGGAACCAGAGCGCGCCGTCGCGCGTGCGCCAGCCGGCCGGTTGCGTGCCGCCGCTGCAATCAATCGAAGGCAGCCCGTCGGCCTTGCCGTAGGCCACGCAAGTCACCGAACGCACGCGCTCGTCCGCGTAGTCGCTCAAATCTTTCAGGCTCGCGCGCAAGACGCCGCGCGTGCTGCCCATCCAGAGGTTGCCCGCGCCGTCTTCGAGCAGGCGTGTGATGGTGTCGTCGGCGAGTCCCGCCGCGGAGGTGACGGGCTTGAATCTTCCATCCTTGAAGCGCGCGAGTCCGCCGCCGAGCGTGCCGACCCAGAGCCGCCCGCGCCGGTCAACCAGCACTCCGCGCACGTTTTCGCTGAGCAAGCCTTCGCGCCGCGCATAGGCTCGAAAACGCCCCTCGTGGTAGCTCG
>DASQNL010000700.1:0-6544 GCA_035644995.1 Pyrinomonadaceae bacterium
CGTTCCAGACCTTCTACTACACGCGCGCCATCAAACTCGCGCCCTCGCTCCGGCAGTTTGCCGACGCGCGCGGCAAAGAGGCCGGGACGTTGCGCGGCGCGCAGTGGAGCCCGTACATTTTCATCGGCAACCGCGACCGCGGGCTGTTCGGCGGCGCGGCCTTGTTCTTCGATTTCCAGAACCGGCCGGGCAAAAACTCGCCCCTGATCAGTTCGACCGTCACGGTCGGCTACGCCTGGGATTGCTGCGCCGTGACGCTGCAAGACTCGTTTTTCAACCTCGGACTGCGTAAAGAGAACCGCGTCGTCTTCAGTTTCCGCCTGAACGGCATCGGCACGTTCGGCACGGAGCAGATCGGGCAGAATTTCCGCTGACGGCGGGCGGCGCGCGCGGTCGAAAAAAGTCCTCAAACATCCGAAAAATATTGTGCGCGCGTACATCTTTTGGGCGTCCGTCGAGCATCTGAATGGGAGTTCACAAAGCTGGAACGCGGGCTTTCGCCGGACACCCCTACAACCCTAATTTTCAGGCCATTTTCAACGAATTCGTAGCGCGCATTGATCAACATCGGGAAGCGCGTTTTTTTTATATCAGGAGAATACAGATGTTTCGTTCCCCGCTCGTCCGGCACCCGGCAGGTCGCGTGCGCTCCGCACGCCGCGTCGTTTTAGTCGCCGCCCTCTTGGTCGCCGTGGCCGTTCTCCCCTACGTCAACGCGGGCGCGTGGCAGCAGGAGGAAGCAGTCCGGCCGCCCGGCAGGGCGTCGGTCGCTAAAGGGCAGGCCAACGTCTTGGACGGAGCGGAGTTTGTGCCGGGCGAGGTGCTGGTGCGTTTCCGCAGCGACGCGGCGGCCAGGAGCGCGGAAGCGGCCACGATGTCGCTGCCCGCCGAGATCGGCCTGGAAGTGCGGCTCGAAGCCTTCGATCTGCTGGAGACGGTGCGCGGTTTGCGCGTCGCCAAAGTTGACCCGGCGCGCACGCTCGAAGCCGTCGCGGAACTGGCCGCCCACCCCGACGTGCTCTATGCCGAGCCGAACTACGTGCGGCGCAAGTTCGCGCTGCCGAACGACCCCGCCTTCCCTAATATGTGGGCGCTCAAGAACACCGGGCAGGCGACTCCAGCCCTCCCCGGCGAGACGGCCAACGGCATCCCCGGCGTGGACATCGGCGCGGAGAGCGCGTGGAACATCACGCAAGGCAGCGAGAGCATCGTGGTCGGCGTGGTGGACGAGGGCATCGACATCACCCACCCCGACCTCGTCAACAACATCTGGACTAATCCAAGCCCCGGCGACCTCGGCCTCGCCGGCGACGTTCACGGCTGGGACTTTTATCACAACGACGCCACCGTCTATGACAACCCCACGAGCAAAACCGGCTCGCAAGCCCCCGACGCGCACGGCACGCACGTGGCGGGCACCATCGGCGCGAGCGGCAATAACGCGCGCGGCGTGACGGGCGTCAACTGGCGCGTCAAACTGATGTCGCTCAAGATTCTCGGCGACGCGGAGAACCCCGACGACAATCCCGCGCCGAGCAGCGTCAGGGTCACGGTTCGCGCCTACAATTACGCCAGGCAGATGCGCGCCCTGTGGCGCACGTCCGGCGGCACGCGCGGCGCCAACGTCCGCGTGCTCAACAACTCTTACGGCGGCAACGGCAAATCGCAAACGGAAATCGACGCCATCAATGCTCTGGCGCAGGAAGAGATTCTGTTCGTCGCGGCGGCGGGCAACGACACCACGGATAATTTCAGCATCCCGCAATACCCGGCCGGCTACAACGTCTCAAACCTGATCTCGGTCGCCGCCACCGACCACAACGATCACCTCGCGAGTTATTCCAACTACGGCTCGCGCGCCGTGAGCATCGGCGCGCCCGGCTCCGCGATTTTGAGCACCACGCCCGGCAATACCTACTCCTACTTCTGGGGCACTTCGATGGCGACGCCGCACGTCGCCGGGGCGGCCGCGCTCATCTGCGCCGCTAATCCGAACATCACCGCGTCGCAACTGCGCGGCGTGCTCGCCTTCACCGGCCCGCGCGTGCCCGCCCTCGCGGGCAAAACCACGACGGGTCGCCGCTTGAACGTCGCCAACGCGATGATGAGTGCGCTGGAGAACGACACGACCGCGCCCGCCGCGCCGGGCAACTTTCGCGTGACCGCACAAAGCGGTCGCGCCCTCACGCTCGCGTGGACGGCTCCCGGCGACAACGGCAACTCCGGCACGGCCGCCGACTACGATTTCTTCTTCGTCAACCCGACGACGCAGGCCAGAACTTTGCTGCCGACGACGCTCATCCCGGCCGCCGCCGGCACGGAGCAGACCGCCGTCGTTGACGCGCCCTTCAACAACTTCAGCGGCACGGTTCAACTGCGCGTCTATGACGACACGGGCAACACGAGCACGGCCTCCGTCGCCGTGACGATTCCCTCCAATTCCGGCAGCAACCCCTACACGGTCGCGCTCACGGCCGCGACCGGCCTCGCTCCACAGGCGGGCACGACGATCATCACGGGCGACGACGTGTACACCACGCACAACCTGCCCTTCGCGTTCCCGTTCTACGGCGTGAATCGCAACACCCTGACCGTCTCCACCAACGGCGCGCTCTACTTCTCCGTGCCCCCGCGCCGCAGCAACGGCGACGCCGACGATGTGCCCGGCTCCGTCGAAGCCATGCAAGGCCAGACGATGATCGCGGGAATGTGGGACGACCTGGAGATCAATCCGGCGGTGCGCTCCGATAGCGGCATCTTCGTGACGCAGGACGCCGGCCGCGCCGTCTTTCGCTGGCAGGGCGTGACCTTCAACTACCGCACCCACATCAACTTCGAGATCGAGTTGCGCAGCGACGGCACGATCCAGATGCGCTACGGCGACAGCACGAACCTCTACCCGGTGGTCGGCATTTCCGGCGGCGAACCGGACGCCTACATCGTCGCTTCGCATACGCGCGAGCGGGTCAGCCAGAGCACGCAGCCGATCAGCCTGTCGAACGCTCAGACCGTTACCTTCGCGCCGCGCGCCGCCGCGCTCTTTACCATCAGCGGGCGCGTGGCGGATGCGGGCGGCGCGGGCGCGCCGGCGACCGTCTTCATCAGCGGCGGGCGCAGCGCCTCCACCATGACCGACGCCGCCGGCAACTATTCGTTCACCGGCCTCACGCCGAACCTCGCCTACACCGTCACGCCCTCGCACCCGAACTACACCTACGCCCCGTCGAGCATCGACATCGCGAGCCTGACGGCCGATCAGGGCGTAAACTTCACCGCCACCTTGAAAACTCAGGGAGGGCCGAACAGCATCGGGATCGCGCAGGCCAACTACACCTTGAGCGAGCAGGACGGGCGCGCCACCTTCATGATTACGCGCAGCGGCGACTTGTCCGCCGCGGCCACGGTGGACTATCGCACGACCGATAGCGACACCTTCACCGTCGGCTGCGCCGACGCCACCGGTAACAACGGCGGCGCATACGCCCGCTGCGACTTCTCCACCACGGTCGGCACGCTCTCGTTCGCCCCCGGAGAAAACAGCAAGACCGTCGCCGTGCCCGTCATCGACGACGGCCACGTCGAAGCCACGGAAACTTTCCAACTGCAACTGAGCAATCCGACGGGCACGGGCGCGACTCTCGCCGCGCAGAACGTCGCCACCATCTCCATTCTGGACAACGATGCGCCCGGCGCGCAGAATCCCGTCGTTGCCTCAGTCCCGTTCTTCGTGCGGCAACATTATCTCGACTTCCTCTCGCGCGAACCGGAAGACGCCGAGCCGTGGTCGGGCGTCCTGGCGCGCTGCGCCAACATCTTGACCGGGCCGGAGGTCAACACCGACTGCGACCGCATCGCCGTCTCGCAGTCGTTCTTCGGCTCGCCGGAGTTTCGCCTGAAGGGCTTCTACGTCTTCCGGTTCTACAAGCTGGCCTTCAACCGCCTGCCGCAGTACACGGAGATCGTCGCGGACATGAGTTTCGTGGCCGGGGCGACCCCGGAAGAGGTCTTCGCCCGCCGCGCTCAATTGGCGACCGCCTTCACCGCCCGTGCGGAGTTTCAGACCCCTTACGGCAACCTCTCGAACTCCGCTTACGTGTCGGCCTTGCTCGGCCGCTACGGTCTGACTTCCGTGACGACGCCCGACCCGGCCACCCCGGACAGCGAGACGAGGGTGACTTACACGAGCGCGACCCTGACGAACCAACTCAACGCCGCCTCGCTGACGCGGGCGCAGGTGTTCCGCGCCGTCGCCGACTCGGATCAGGTGCAGACGGCGGAGTTCAACAGCGCGTTCGTCGCCGTGCAGTATTACGGCTACTTGCGCCGGACGCCGGAACCGGCCGGTTATCAGGACAACTTGAACGCGCTCGCCCGCGGCGTCAGCCCGCGTGAGATGGTCAATGCGTTCCTCAACTCCGCCGAGTACCGCCTGAGGTTCGGCCAGCAGTGAGAGAAGAAATGAGGGCGGAGGGATGAACGCGAAGAAGCATTCAAGCGATTGAGCGCTTCTCCGCGTTCATCCCTCCGCCCTCTCCAACGCGGCCAACTGCGCGCCCCGCTTCGCTCATCAGAGCAGGGGTCGCCTAACTTGCTCTAACACGGGCGTTGCGCTTAGAATGCCCGTTCCCGTTCGCCTCTCGCGGCCTTATCTGCCGTGGGCGAACGGCGGTCTCAAGAATTTCATGAACATCGCTAATCCTGTTTCGGCCTCATTTGGAGATTTTCCAGTGAAAAACGCTTTTCGACTCTCTTTACTTGCGCTCACGTTCGTCTGCCTGTCGGCCGCCCTGACCTTCGCGCAGGCGACGCCGACGCCGACGCCCCATTCGTTCTTTACGCAGATCACCGCTTCGCCCACCGCCAGTTCCTACGTCGGCGGCATGAGCGGCAACGGGCGTTTCGTCGTCTTCGAATCAGCGGGCGATCTGGCTACTCTCCTCCCGACCGAACAAACCAGAATCGTCAATAACGCCGACGGCAACCGCGAAATTTTCCTCTACGACTATGCCCAGCGGCGCATCTTCCAGATCACCGACACGACGAGCGCGCGCGTCACGACCGAGCCGAACAACCGCCCCGCCCTCGACCCGGCGAAGCCGACCGACTTCAGCAACGTCGCCGTCGAGGTGAGCAACAACCGGCCTTTCATCAGCCGCGACGGCCGCTGGATCGTCTTCAGTTCCAACGCCGACACCCCGTTCAGCTTCAACGGCGACGCCAACAAAACCGCCCTCATGGCCGACGGCAATCAGGAGCTTTTCCTCTACCGCATCCCCGACGTTGCCGCCGCCGATTTGCGCAACGGCGTGGACATCGGGTTCACCAATCTCCGGCAAAACGCCTTCTCGCGCATTACCAACACGGCGGCGAGCCGCCTGCCCGTGGCGGGCACGGCCACCAGCGCGCCCTTCGTCGCCGACGATAATCGCTCCGCGCAACTCAACGACCGCGGCTCCCGCATCGTCTTCGTCTCGACCCGCAACCTGTTGACCAAGAACACCGACGCCAACCCCGAAATTTTCGCCTGGACGAGAACCTCCGACCCCGCGTCGAACCTCGCCACGGGCGCGTTCGCGCAGGTGACGAACACCACCGGCCTCTTCACCTACAACGACAATCCGAGCATCTCCGGCGACACGGCGATGGATGACGGCGCGGAAAACCCGCAGTCCGTCATCGCCTTTATTTCAAACGCGACCGTGATGCGCAATCTGAGCGACGAGACCATCCCCACCACCAACGCGGACGGCAATTCCGAAATATTCGTCGCCAATTTCAACGGCGCGATAGTCACCAGTCTGACGCAGGCCACGCGCACGCGCCGCACCAATCCGGGCGACCTCATCAACTTGCTCAGCCCCGGCTCGCGCCTCAGCCGCGACGGTCGTTTCGTCGCCTTCGAGACGGTCGCCGAAAACCCGAAGGGCGACAACACGACGAATCAAGCCGTGCGCGGCCTCTTCGTCTATGTCATCGCCTCCGACACGTTCGTTCAGGTCGGGCCGCGCGGCTCGGTCGCCGATAACGAAGAGGACGTGCCGCGTTTCCCCGGCTTCACGGGCGACAATACGCAACTCGTCTTCACCTCCAGGCTCAACTTCACGCCCGCGGGCACGCGCGTCGCGCCTGCCGATACCACGGGGCTGAACCCTGGCGGCTTCAAGCAGATTTACGCCGTCGCGATCCCCACGACGCAGGGCGCGCAGGCCTTCACGCGGCTGACGAACACCACCAGAGACACGCTCGCGTCGCTGCAACCCTACGTCAGCAACACCACGGAGCGGCTCACCTTCACCTTCAACGGCGAACTCGGCGGCGGCAACGGCGCGGCCACGGGCGAAACCACGTCCTCGGCGGAAGTCTTTTACCTGACCGTGCCGTCCGCCGCGCCCAACACGACGAGCACGTCCGTCGCCTCCACCGCGCTCACTTATTTCACCGGCGCGACCGAGCGCGAAGTGGTGACGCCCGCCGCCTCGCCCACGCCGACGCCTTCGCCGACACCGGCCGCCACGCCGGTTCCCGGCCTCGCGCCCGGCATGAT
>DASQNL010000701.1:0-27967 GCA_035644995.1 Pyrinomonadaceae bacterium
CATCGGGAGCTAATCTAACGCACAGGCTCGCATTGGCCTCAGGCGCTTATAAACTTCACCGATGCCCTGGTGCTCAAGCGTCCCTGAGCACTCAGTTGCATGCCAAGATGGACATCAACCGATCTTTAGTCAACATACAAGGCGCTTCGCCTTTGTAAAAAATCTTGTAAGTCGCGGTGTTAGTGATAGAATCCCCGCTCTCTCACGCGGGCCACAATCTTCACCGTCTACAAAAGGATAAAATCATGTCGGAAGTAAACAAGCCTCTTCATCCTCACAAGAGACAGACGGAACGTGGAGCCATCCGGTTGTTCTTTAAAGATGAGAAGACCGGGAACCCGGTCGCCGGTGTGCCGGTCAGCATCTACGCGGACTCTCCGAGAACCGCGGACTCTCCGAGAACCGCGGACTCTCCGAGAGCCACTGACTCTTCCAGAGGCGCGGACGCTTCCACCAATCAGACTCGGCTCGTCGCGTCTCTGAAATCGGACATGAACGGCTACGTCTCGTTTAAGATTGGCCGTCCACTCATCGCCGCCAGCACGCGCCTGACGGTTGCGCACGGGGCGTCGCGCGACGGCCGCGTCTTCAAGATTGCCGATCTGCTGACGGGCGGCGACACGCACACGATTCGCATCGATTCCACGGCCTTCCTCCCCGTCTCCGCACAGCCGGGTCTGCCCTCGGTTATAGACCCGGACGCCGGGGACGTGAACATCTCTCCCGGCTCCATCGGGCAGATTCCGCAGTTGGGGCAGGGGCGCGGGCTGTGCGGCCAGTTGATGCCGACGGTGATGGGCGTCAGGCGCTTCCCGGCCTTTCAAATCGGGGCCAACATCTGCCGGCACAGGAAGTTGCTCTGCGGGAACGAGCCGGTCGTCATCGTCGAGGGCGAGATGCTCGAATACGAGATCGCGTGGCACCCGGCCGGCACGGCCCTCGGCGACCTGCTCAACACCATCACCCTCGCCCCCTGCGAACAGGTCAACATCGCGATCGTCGACTGGATGCGACGCGAGACCACCACGCTCGACGAAACTTCCGACGTGCGGCAGCAGTCGTACCAGCAGATAGACCACGACCGGCTGATAGTCGAGACGATGCAAAGCTCGACTCAAAAAATGAGCCGCGCATGGAGCATTGCGGGCGCGGTGGGCGTTAAAAAGAAGGTGCCGAACAAACTCGATTTGACGGCGTCGCTCGGCGGCGGGTTCAGCAGCACGAAATCGTCTTCACAAATCGCCGCCAGCACGAGCAGTCAGTTGTCGGCTCACATCACGCAGTCGGCGAGTTTCGTCGCCAGCCAGCGCAACACGGTCGTCTTCCAGACGACGGCCAGCGAGCACCAAACCTTCCAGACGCGAACCATCCGCAACCACAACCACTGTCGCACGGCGACCTTCGTCTACTATCAGGTCAACCGCAACTACAAGGTCGTGACCGAGTACAAGGGCAAGCGCCCGGTCATCCTCGTCAAGTACGACAACAAGGAGTTCGACGCCGCGCGGGCCTACTGCCACGCGGAACTCCTGAAAGAAGCCTTGCTCGATCAAAGCCTCGTCGGCTGTTTCGACGAACTCGCCGACGCCCTCTTCTGCTGCGACATCAAACCGCCCGCACCTCCTCCTCCACCGCCCTCCGGCGAAAAGGCATTGATGGATTCCCTGAGATTGACAGTAGACGTGGGAAACATTCAGGGCAGCGTAACTCTGGTGTCAGTCGGTTTGTATTCGGCAACTACGCAGGGCTTATCATTAGCCAACATCGGTAGCACTAACACAAATGCCCCTCCCCTGTGGGTTAGCGGCGGTCTCCACACGCTAATATTCCCGGTGAACCCGCCGATTGACCCACAACTGGTGGACTCCATGAGCATCGCCGTTCACGGCCCTAGCTCTGTTTTAACTTGGCAGCCAGTGCCGGTTGTCACTCCGCTGCCACCGCCGACGGCGGGGGTGGATAAGATTGACGCGGATTACCACGTGGCGGGCCAGAACAGATGGTTCAGCTTGTGCTCGTTGCAAAACCCGACGACCATCGGCGCGAATTGGCGCACGCCAGTTGAGCCTGAACTCCCCAGTCAGCAACAGCCGACGCCGACGCCCGCCAGCCCGGTCAAGAACGAGTGCGTCGAGAACTCGTGCTGCATCCAGAAGCTGCTCGGCCATCTCAACTGCCACAAGCGTTACTACAACACGCTTCTGTGGCTCGATGAAGACCCGAACGACCGCGTGATGAAGTGGAGCTGCTGCGACGACGGGGATTTGCCGTTCAACCTCATCGAGCACATCGAGAACGAGCCGATCACGGTCTACGGCGATTACCTCGTGTTCCCCGTGGCCGGGAGCGAATTGGTGGACGACCCGGCAATCCTTCCTATCGAGAAGCTGGTCACGATGCCGACCCCCGGCGTCTACGCCGAGGGCATTCTGGGGCAATGCAACACCTGCGAGAAGATAGACCCCGACACGTTCTGGAACTGGAAGGACTCGCCCTGCCCCGACACCGCGCCCGCGTTGACGAACCCGCCTAAACCTCAACAGGGCGTCAGCCCGTCGGACTTCAAGACCGACGCTATCAGCAATCTCATCTCCTTCTCCAATGTTCCGAGCGTCCCCGACAGCGTTCTCAAAGATTTAATCTCGGCGCTCGTCGCCAGCGCCGACGGTGGAAGCTCCGAAGCCAAGGGGCTGCTCGACAAGCTGCTCGACACGATCAAGGAAAGTCTCAAACCTCCTTCGTAGACGCCTCCGAAGAAAGCCACGGGGAAAGACCTGTGACGCTGCCGGGTGCGGAATTGATTCCGGAAGCGTCGAGCGCGTCGCAAGAGAATCTATCGGCTACACTGATTCCGCTCTGCTAAGAAAATAGAGGCGAGTGAGTTGTTGCGGCGCTGAGTCTACCCATTCTTTATGAACTGTGGCCTAAAGCTGGAATTGTGGCTACGTGGTATGTCAAGTTGCACTTGTCCTTAAGGAGATGAAAGTTGCTGAGGGCATCGCCAATTTATAGTCACGCTTACGAAGATTATACCCTTAGAGTCCGATAATCTATCTTATGTAGATAAGGCTTTGCCCAACAATTCAAAATAAGCACACTATCTTGAGTTCTATGATCATGGCTGCTCCAATATGTGATGGTCGGGTATTAATCATTGAGCAAAGCTGTAAACTTGGCCTGCTGAATTCTTAACCGGATAAAGGCTCGGAGCCAGCGTCGGAACTCCTTACCCCGTGGGAGAGATTACATGCGGTGAGGAGTGCGCTGAGCTTTATCTCATTCCTGCTCTTTATCCTATTGCTTGGGCGTAATGTCGTGAGGTAGTTTCTAATCTACACCGCGCCTAACGCCCGGCATGCACCCGACGCCCAAGACGCCCGATGGGCAATTCTCTTATCTGCCGTGGCAAGAGGGCGCGGGGGATGCCGGGCGTTAAGTTGCTCTCGCATTGATGAGCGATCTGGATTCTTAAACGTAACCATATTACCTAAACGAGACGAAGATGCCTGCCCGTACAATGAACCTTATAAAAACGTTGGTCTTCGGCCTAGTATTGCTGTCAGGCAGGTCAGTCGTGTTTGCACAGTCGTCGGTGATGAATACCGAACTTGAGACCCGATCCGATGTGCTGGTGGGCGAGTCGTACCTCTTCCTGTCCGCCGAAGAAAAGAGGGTGTTGAAGATAAAGAAAGAGCCGAAATATCCGTCCAAACATCCGCGCTACTCAAAGCTGGTGATTGGTAATTCAGCCCATCAACAAAACATCGCCGTGGTCATAGACGAAGTGGGGGGCGGTCGGCCGCACCGCCTCTACGTAGATAGTAACAACAATGGTGACCTGACGGACGATGCGCCTTTCGAATGGGTACTCGGCGAGCACGGTGTTTACTCTAGAGTGATAACCATTAGAGTTACCTTCGTCGTTGGCGGCAGAACCCGCTCTACGGAGTTGCCATACAAGGCGCTCTTCTTCTCCCGGTCTACGCAGAAGGAGACGCAGGTTGCTTTCCGGCCTCTGTTCAACCGTTCCGGGATGCTGAGACTCGGCGGTAAGGAGTTTAAAGTCCTCTTGCACACGTTCGATTCTCGCGGACTCTATTCTGACCCGGCTCAGGTCTCATTGGGTATCGACCGCAACCTTGACGGGAAAGTTGACGGCTCGCGCCTCTCAGGTGAAATGTTTGAGGGAGGGAAACCGTTCAACATCGACGGCGAGACGTATCGGGTAGCGGAAATTTCAGCGGTAGGAGATCGCTTAGTGGTTGACGTGTCGCCGCTGAAAGTTGCACCGAAGAGTCATGTGGTCGTGGGCGCACCGGCGCCCGATTTCGCGGCGCGCACCCTCGACGGTAAGGACGTGAGACTCACTGACTTCAGAGGTAAGGTCGTGATGCTGGACTTCATGGCTGTCTGGTGCGTGCCCTGCGTCGCGGCTTTGCCGGATAATAAGAACCTGAGAAGTAGTTTTAACGACGCTCACTTCGCGCTCCTCAGCGTCAGTCTGGACGGAGGAGAGTTGACGACTCGCAATGATTTGGAAGAGTTCGTGCGCAAACACAAGATTAACTGGCCGGTAGTTTTCGACGGCCAAGGCTGGGGTAACGCGGTCGCTCAAATCTATAACGTAAATCAGTTGCCCGTACACGTAGTGATAGATAAAGAAGGCATCGTCCGCTTAATCGGACGTAGCGGCGGGCAAACGGAGACGGAGAGGACTAGAAAAGTCATCGCAGAATATATCGGGAAGTAATTGTCCAACCCGGCCGCAGCCTAAGAAAGGCATGCGCCCGTCTCGCGACACGAGCCTGTCATCTACCTGTAAAGGCGCAGGCCGGCTGCTGATGCACGGCACGAGGCGATGAACTAACAGGCGAGCAATGGGCGTTCAACGATCTGCTATTTGCACCAGAACCCTCTTAGCTAACCTTCGTTACCTGCCACGCCCCGCCCCCGCTGCCGGTAATAGTATAAGTTCCTGAAATCTCATTGCCGTTGATGAAGCCCGACCAGTTTATATCGGTAGTCGTGAATTCAATCTTATTGTCCTGCTGAGTTCCTTGTAAAACACCGGCGCCACCGAGGACATCTATCGTCATGATTCCCGTTAAGGTCTGGTCATCGCTTACGAAAATGACGAGCGTGCAATTCCCCTGATCGCCATCGGAATTTGTTACCGTTCCGGAATAAGCTCCTTGAACCGATGAAGACTGCGGTGCGTAATTCCGTTGATCCGCCGGGTAACTCTTTAAGTCACGGAAGCCGAAAATCGCGCCGGATGCGGCATACCCCAAGCCGTTGCCCACGAAGCCGTCGTTTATTCCCTGATTGAGAATGATGCTTGACAACACCATCGTCTTTTCACCCGTCACATACCGGGCTTCCGGATAACTGTATACGCCGGTCTGACCACTGCCATAAGACCCTTTGACCGTCCCATCCAGTAACTTAAAGCCGAGGCTGTCTATAATGTCCCCGAACCAGCCAAACACGTTGACGATAGGATTAGACGGATCAACTAAGAAGACGCCGCCGATAGGACTTTGAGCGGAATCTCTGCGGCCATCAGAAAAGTTCAGTTCCGGGTGATTCTTATAAATGTTAGGCCCCATCAGGGGGGCGGGCGTTCGCCCGTAAACAACTTCTAATCCGGCGACTTTAGTTCCACTCGGATCCTGGCGTCCCCACACGGTAACCGCACTAATCATGCCTTGAGAATTCAAATCATACGTGGCGAACCCATCCTGATAATATGCCCCGGTACTCAAGCCGATTGGCCCCTGAAATATCTCATATGGGGGAGCGAGCAGATTCTCGATAGGTTGGGGGTACGTGGTGACATCCATGTACGGCCAGTAGTAGGCGTAGTTCATCACTTCGGTGACAAGCAAATTATTTGTCTTAATCCACTGAGGCATGCTTACAGGGTCATGGCTGTGCCACGAATCTTTATATAGCTTTGTAGAATAAGCGACGTAGCCATTGATCACGCTCGTGAGAGAGAGCACTATGTTGTTGTGCGTCGTCTCATCCATTCCCCAATTGTTTTTGCCTAAAGGCACGTTGTCTTGCGCATCCCTCCTGCCGAACAGTACGCCGTCTCGCAGCAGGGCGATATGCATCTGCGCCATTTTGGAAAAAAGCGGCGACAACAACAATTCCTTGCCCGGCATTTGAAATGTGGGCGCGCTATTGTCAAAGTTGGTTTGGGCAGCTATGAAGTAATCAATTATCGTCGAGGGGGTAACGCCATCTTTCACTTCGGACAAGTACCTATCCATATTCGCTTTCAGTCCCGTTAACTTGGTCTGAATCAAATCATAGTCATTTTGATCGATGGCCTGATTGATAGCAGCATCCACCTCACCTTTAATGCTATTCCAGATTGCGTCCGACGACAGCCCGGAATTCTCGGACGGCCAAAACGCTCCGACCAGTCCACTAAGTAATCCTCCCACCTCCGGAATCGCACCGAGTGCGGACTGGATGGCTACTTCGGCAAGATTGTTCCAATCAGGTAGGTTGCTCATCGCTGCTCTCCCTTCGAGGCTATATCCTCGCAGAATGGTAAGACTTGAATAAGATTAGGCCGATACGAAACAGAGATGCTAACAGTTATCGGTGGGGTCACTCGTCGGGAGGTACTACTCGATGTTCAAAGCATCCGCCCGCTCCGACTTACGTGCATTCAATCATCCGAAGCGATATATCACAATCACTAAGTATGAGCCAAATCAAACCAAAAGAATATCGCCTTACAGTAACGGGAGCACAATAGAGTGGAAAATATTTGAAGAGATAAAAAAGTATGGCTTTAGCTTACTTGAGTCAAGCAAATAATCACCCTCATGATCGATAACAGTTTCAAGTAGCCTACAAACGTTCAGCCAAGCTATCACCGAAACACAACAAAATCTCAACCAGAACGCAACCCGTGCGAGCCTTCGTTAAAGTATTTCTCACCAACTTTGCCTGTTATGCGGGCTTAGGTATCGTTGCCGAAGGCTTCCGCCTACACCCGACATTATCTACACGGCTATTACGCTACGACCCTCGCACAATTTACGCGACAACTATCAGTCTGTCGCTACGCCCATTATTGCCTCGTGAGAACATAGACGAGACAACGATGAAAAGAGACAGTTCCCGGAGGTTCGGGCGTCAACTCCACGCGGTGGTAGCCGTCACCACACTACTCGGCTCAAGTCGTCCGTCGCCGGAACGAGTCTCATACCGAGGACAATATAGGAGGTGCTTTTTGAGAGGTAAACTCTGGCTCGCTTCATGTTTGAAACTCACGGCGCTGGCGTTGCTCGCCGCGCTCGCCCCGGCCGCAATCGCCGGTCAGGAACAACCAACCGTCGCCAAAGACTCCGTGCAGGTGACGGCCTACACCTTGAACTCCTATCGCAAGAACTACGATGTCTGGAGCTGGGTGCCGCGTATGGAGTACCGCGTCAACGGGCCTATTCCCAGCGGCGGCCGGCTCTACGCAGAGTTCTCCATGCCCACCGGCGGGATGTGGGTAAAGTTCGACTGCCCGACCGAGGAGACGCAGGCCGGACGCTGGTTGAAGACTTCCTGCGGCGGCCGCGACGTGCCGGAGGAGAAAGGCTCGAACTACACCGGCGCGGTCAGTTTCGCCATCAAGCTGCGGAACGAACTGGCCGGCACGGACGTGACTCTCTTCACCGGCAAGGCGAAAGTTGAGAAGGTTCTATCCAACGAGCACGGCCCGAAGGCCGCGAATAAGTTCGTCTACTACGTGAATCACGACTGGAATCTCCCGGTCGGTTATATCTACCTGACCCCGGACGACCTGAAGGGGATGGAGCGGCCTGACTTCCATGTCGCTTTCTGGGTGCGTGGCGATGCGTATAACTTCGAGCCGCACCTCTTCCACCAGGGCAAGGAGATCGGGCGGAAGATGTTCGAGGGCGAGCAGGTCGGGAAGCCGAGTTGCGAGTCGGACGTGGAGAACAACACCACGCATTACGTCGCCGACACCGTGCCGCAGAAGGCGAAGTGGGCGCGCGTCGTGTGCAGCTTCCCGAATGTGAAGGGGTGGGACAAGTCCGGTGAGACATACGGCCTTTTTGGCCCGCCCCACCTGCTCAGCGCCCATCCGGGGGAGTACGAGTTGAAGGTGCTGTGGAATAACAAGCTGGCGAGGTCGGTCAAGTTCACGGTTGCGCCCGGCGGTAAGTTCGACAACGGCCTCTCCGCGGCCAACAAGCTGGGCAGTGATCGCGTCATCGTGCCCGTGGCCGTGCTCGGCGAGCAGGACGGGCAGTGGGATCGCGCGGCGTGGAAGACCGACGCCTTCTACGGGAATCCTTTGAACGGCTTCACGCCCTGACGCCCGACATCGGAGGCCATAAGGTGCGAAGGTTAGAACTGCTATGGCGCATGGCCGTCCTTCTCGTGCTGGCGGCGGCGACGGCCGGGTCGGCGCTGGCGCAGCGGACTCCCGGTGACTACCGCGAGCTTGAGAGAGTAGTGTTGCGCGAACTGAAAGAGAGCAATACGCCCGGTGCGGCGGTCGGCGTCGTGAGCGGCGGGCGGGTCGTCTATGCCAAAGGGTTCGGCGTCTCCAACGTCGAGACCGGCGCCCCCGTCACTCCGGACATGCTCTTTCGCGTCGGCTCGGTGACGAAGATGCTGACGGCTGCGGTCTTCGTCTCCCTGGCAGAGGAGAAAGGGATCGCGCTCGACGCGCCGGTCGGCGACGCCGTGCGAGGACTCGGCACGCGCCTCTCAAGCGTCACGCCGCGCCAACTCCTGAGTCACTCGGCCGGGGTCATAGACTACGCCCGCGTCTGCTGCGCGCAAGAGGAGTCCGGGTTGGCGGCGCAGGTTCGCGCGCAGAAGGACGACGACTACTTCTTCGCCGAGCCGGGACGCATCTTCTCCTACTCCAACCCCAGCTACATCGTTGCCGGGTACGCAATTGAGCAGTTGACCGGCAAGTTATACGCGGACGCGATGGGCGAGAGGCTTTTCCGGCCGCTCGGCATGACGCGCTCAACCTTTCGCCCCACCGTCGCGATGACCTTCCCGCTCTCGCAGGGGCACGATGCGGCGGGCGACGCCCGGCCGACAATCGTGCGCCCCTCCGTCAACAACGTCGGCGACTGGCCTGCCGGTTTCGCTTACTCCAACGTCTTCGACCTCGCGCGCTTCGCCGTCGCCTTCATGGACGGCGGACGCATCGACGGGAGGCAGGCGTTCTCACCCTCGGTCATCTCAACCCTCTCAACTCCTTACGTCGAGGTGCCTTTCAGTTGGGACATCCCCGCGGGACTCTATGAGGGCGCAAAATACGGCCACGGGTTCTTCACTCTCGAATACCGCGGCGTGCGCCTGCTCCATCACGGAGGCATCATCAACGGCTTCGGCGCGTTCGTCCTGATGGCGCCCGAACACCGTGTCGCCGTCATCGTCCTCGCCAACCGCACCGGCTCCATCCTCGGCAAGACTCTGGAGAAGGCGATGGAGCTATCGCTCCCGCTGAAGCCAAGTCGGCGCACGCCGCGAAGGCGGGCGACGGCGATGACGCGTGGGGAGATGGAGACATATACCGGCGCTTACGTGAACGGCCTGCTCAGGATCGAACTGTTCGTGAAGGACGGGAAGTTGTTCCGCAAAGACTTTTACCCGCCGACGGTCGAGGAAGGCGCCGGCCGCTCATTCGAGGCGCAGGTAGAGAAGGTCGGTCAGAATCGGTTCGCCTTCACGCCACCCGGCGAAGCGACGGCGGCGGAATTCGTCCTCGTGCCGGGGGGCGGCAGGCCGGAGTTCCTGCACAGCTTCATGGGGGCGGCCAGAAGGATACAGACCTCGCAGTAGTTTACCGCCCGGTCTGAACCGGCCAGGCCACGCGGACTGTATGACGGGGAATACGGCGCTCGCAACGGTAGTGTCGAAAAAATATTTCGGCCGCCATCGGTTGTACCGGAAATCCTGCCGCCGACTTAATATCTCGTGTAGCCGGAAGGTTTTTGCAGCGCCACCCGAAAATTCAACTCACTGCTTTCGGTATTGATAGACCTGATAGATTACAAAGCCGATGAGGGCAAGCGGTAAACCGATGAAGATAAGCGCGAAGAAAGCCCAGGCTAAAAGGATCGCCAACAACTCCCAAAGATTGAGATCGCCGGGGTGTAAGTAAGCCAACAACATTACATTTCGACTACGCAAATATCAGGCTCCACTCCCAACTCACACATTGTTTGAATCACGACGCACAAGTTATGCGCCGGTATCTTGCATAGCAACTCATCCGACCGTGCCGTCTCAGTCTTGCTTCTTAGCTTTCCAGCGAACTTCGCCTTGATCATGCTGAACACTGAATCGGGGTCGGATGGTACTTTTTTGGCAAAGCCATTTAAAAGATTAAAAGAGCATGTCGTTATCGGACTCATACCTCTCCCGAATAGAATGATAAATGCAAAAGCAAGCAGTGTGAGTACCCGTAGAGTTTATCGCTTATCACTTAGACCCCAGGAGTCCCCACGCTAAGCCATGCGCCGGATTGAAATCAAAGCGCGCTTCCACCTGCTCCTTCTTGATAAGATGCCCGGCGCGGGGACGGCTGAGAACACGCGCGTTCACGCGCGTCCCCTGCTCGCGCCGGAGTCAAAAATTGCCCTCAGTGTGCTGAGCCTCTTCCAGTCTAACCCGGCGCGATGACGGCGCGCCCTGACATCGGCGGAGGGCTTCGCCTGACACATTAGTATCCGACCGACACGAATATGTCGGAGCATCGTCAGCGCGTCCAAACTGGGGCGCGTATTCCGAATTGACGGGCAGCCACAGTTATCTCTCATACTGGAAACGTCGATCAGCGGACGCCCCGGCAGGTCTCAAGGACGAGGCCGCGCAGCCAGCGATGCGCCGGATCGGCATCCAGCCGCGGGTGCCAGAGCAATGAAATCGTGATCTCCGGCGTGGCGAACGGAAGGGGAAAACTATGCATTCCGGCGCGTAAGCGTCCGGTGTGTCGTTCGGGCACACTGGCGATCAGGTCGGAAGCTCCGGCTAAAGCCAGCGCGGTCGAAAAGCCGCCGACGATGACAACGATCTCGCGTTCCAGCCCGAACGATGTCAACGCTTCATCAATCGCTCCCCGGTCGAGACCCCGCCGCGAGACGCTGATGTGCCCGGCCGCGGCATAACGGGCGGGAGTGATCTTGCCCTTGCACAGCCTGTGCCCCAGGCGCACGACGCCGATCAAGCGGTCTCGGAACAACGCCTGCGCCCGCACTTCCGCACCCATCGAACTCCCCACGACGCCGGTCTCCAAATCGACACTCCCGTCGCGGAGAGACGCGCTCTCTTTGTTTGGTTTCTGCACGAAGCAGAGCCGCACGCCGGGAGCCTCCTCGCCGACGCGTGCTATGAGGTCGGGGCCGAAGTTCTCCACAAACCCCTCGCTGGTTCGCAGCGTGAACGTTCGGACGATCTGTTTAAGGTCGGGCGTCTCGGCCGGGCGTAGAACCGCTTCAACGTCCTGCACGAGTTGACTGACCTTTTCGCGCAGTTCGAGCGCGCGTGGAGTCGGAACGAGACCGCGTCCTGCCCTGACCAACAGAGGATCGCCGGTTGTCTCGCGCAAGCGCGCAAGCGCGCGGCTCATCGCCGACGGACTCAGCCGCAAACGCCGGGCTGCGCGCGCCACGCTCCCTTCCGCGAGCACCGCATCGAGAGTGATCAGCAAGTTGAAATCCGGTGCGGACATGAATTGTTTTTAGCACAGTTTGTTCGTGAAGTGGCGTCGGGCGCACTAATAAAGTGCAAATGGTGCGTCTTCCGCTATGTCACACGAGAAGGTATCGTTGGGATAGTTCCCATTTGAGTGTTGCCGAAAAAGCGGAGGTTGAGGTGAAGCCAATCATTGCCAAACGAGACGAGCTAGTTGATGAAAGTGCGGAAGGCACCCCTTCGATGCGCTGGACGCTTGCCAGCCTCTCCCTCTCCATGTTGATGCCCTCGCTTGCCACCAGCATCGCCAATGCCGGATTGCCGACGCTGGCGTTGAGCTTCAACGCCTCATTTCAAGCAGTTCAGTGGATCGTCCTCGCCTACCTGCTCGCCATCACTACCTTGATCGTCGGTGTCGGGCGGCTCGGCGACATCATAGGCCACCGGCGGCTGTTACTGATCGGGATCGGGCTGTTCACCGTGGCCTCGCTCCTGTGCGGCGTCGCGCCTACGCTCCGGCTGCTGATCGTCGCCCGCGCGGCGCAGGGACTCGGAGCGGCCATCATGATGGCGCTCACCGTGGCTTTAGTCAGCGAGACGGTTCCGCAGGCCAAGACCGGCCGCGCCATGGGTTTGCTCGGAACGATGTCCGCGCTCGGCACTACGCTCGGCCCATCGCTCGGCGGCGTCTTGATCGCCGGACTCGGCTGGCGGATGATCTTCCTCGTCAACGTGCCGCTGGGTATCCTGAACGGTCTTCTGGCGCATCGCTACCTGCCTGTCGGTCGCCGTGAGGTTAAGACGGAGCCTCCGGCGGGCTTCGACCATGCAGGCACGCTGCTGCTCGCTCTGACGCTTGCGGCCTATGCGCTCGCCATGACAATCGGGCGCGGTAGCTTCGGCCTGCTCAACATAGCTCTGCTGCTGGCCGCCGTCTTCGGAGCGGGGTTCTTCGTTCTCGTCGAAGCGAAAGCCGCGACCCCATTGATCAGGTTGGCGATGTTCCGCGACCCGACGCTCGGCGCGAGCCTCGCGCTGAGCACGCTCGTCTCGACCGTGATGATGGCGACGCTGGTGGTCGCGCCGTTCTATCTCTCTCTCGCGCTCGGGCTTCGAGCGGCGGTTGTCGGACTCGTCTTGTCGGTCGGGCCGCTGGTCGCCGCGCTGACCGGCGTTCCGGCCGGTCGCCTTGTAGACCGTTTTGACGCCGGGCGTATGACCATCGTCGGACTCGGCGGCATAGCGGCCGGTTCCTTCATTCTCTCCATGATCCGAGCGAGGTTCGGCGTTGCCGGTTACGTCGTCCCCATCCTTGTCCTGACCGCCGGTTATGCGCTGTTTCAAGCGGCCAACAACACCGTCATCATGACGGGCATCCGCCCGCACCGGCGGGGCGTCATTTCCGGCATGCTCAGCCTCTCGCGGAATCTCGGCCTCATCACCGGCGCGTCAGTGATGGGCGCGGTGTTCGCGCTCGCGTCGGCGACGACGGACATCACGACGGCGCGCCCGGAGGCCGTTGCCGCCGGCACGCGGATCACGTTCGCGGCCGCGACGATTCTGGTCGCCATCGCGCTCGCCATCGCGTTTGGAAGTCGCGCGCTCTCGCGGCGTCGGAGAACAGGGCAGACCTCGCCGCTGCGGAGTCCACTAACGACATAATTGCCGGTAGAGGTCGGGATAGATGAATCACGTCATGCTCCGCATGTCGCGGCTCAAAGATTTTTAGCAACCCTACCTTCGTTAATCCATCGCCCGCCCATATTGCGACGGGTAAGCGGCGTCCACGCCTAAAGTCTTGGCCGCATGAATCGCCCGGTAGGGGTCTCGCCGCATGGCGCGGGCGAGGCAGACCGCGTCCGCTTCACCGGAAGCGATGATTCGTTCCGCCTGTTCCGGTTCGGTGATAAGGCATGAGATTATTAAACTCGACTTCCCGCAGCCGCAAAACTGAAAATAGCCCGCTCTATCTGTCAAACACTTCTCCGAAGGTTCGCTCTGTATCGTCGGCGAAGAATGGAGAGTTGAATTTCAATCGTCCGTGACGGGGTCTTTCTCATCAGGGTGACATGCCAACCGCCGCTACTTTTCTCCGAACCTAAAAGTCAGGCCGACCGTCACGCCGAAGGAATAGCCGGGCGTCGCGTGAATGCGCTCGGCGGGAGCATCGCCGGGGCGCAAGCGCGACTCGAAGAAGTTCTGTGTCTCGTAGTAGCGTTTGTTGAACAGGTTATCGACCGCGAAATTGAGATCGACGAAGCGGCGCAAACGTTTGCTCACGTAGACATCAACCACGTCCAGACCGGATGCGCGGATGCGTGCATCGAGCGGGTCGAGTCGGTAGTTGCCGGTGTGGCGGTAACGGAGCGAACCGGCGAAGCCGCGATAATTCGAGAGCGTAAGAGCGGCGTTCGCCACCGTGTGCGGCGCGCCGTCCACGTATTCGCGCGGTCGGGTGCCACGGAAGAAGGCGTTCATTACCTGCGTGATGCCGCCGTTGAAGGACAGGTAATCGGTGATCGCTACCGAGTTCTTGATCTCGAAGCCGGAGGAGCGGCTCGCGCCCGCGAATTCGATTGAGCCATCGTCCGGGATATAGACCTGTTGATTCGACGTGTCGATCAGGAATAGGTTCGTGGTCAGCGAGACCCGCTTGTAGTTGTGCGAGGTGCCGATTTGATAGAAGTCCGTGGTCGCTACTTTCGGGCTGTCGGGACGTTGCACGACGCCGCGCGCGTCCTGACTACTGATGCCGCGCCCGTAGTTAAAGTGGAAGGTCGCGGGAAAGGAGTGCGAGGGCACGTAAGCGACGCCGGCTTTCGGCTGGAAACGCCCTGTGCTCTCACTGCCGGAAAAGACCGGCCTGATCTTATCAACGACGCTGAAACGGAAATGGTCGTATCGCAGGCCGCCCTCCAAGCGCAGGTGGCCGCCGAGGAGATCGAGCGTTTGCTGTATGTACCCTGCCGTGTTGGTCACGCGCGCGTCCGCGCTGGTGAGAAGAAAGCAGGGGCTATTGAATTTGTCGTCAAGTCCGGGCTGGCCGGGATTGTCGTTGAAGGGGCAGTCCGCCGGATTCGCGCGCGTCACATCCGCGCGGTTCGGGTTGCGACCGATGGAGGGGTAGAGGCCGACGTTGGTCTGGAAGGATTGCACGTTGCCCCCGATGGTCAGGAGGCCGCCCCCGCCGGAGAACTTAGAGGGGCGCAGATACTGCGCGTTCGCACCCTCCTGTAAGCGCGAGTCGTGTTGTTGAATCTCGTCGCCGAACTCCGGGTCGGCGAGAAAGAAGGTGAAATTAGACCACAGGTCGAACAGCGAGCGGGTCACGTAGCCGTCAACTTTAAAGATGCTCCCGTCGTCGAATTCGCGCCGGTAATAGAGGCCGCCGGTGCCGTTGCGGATGCGTCCGCCGTTTTCCGGATCAATGACGCCAAAGCGGTCGAGGCGTCCGGCCGCCACCTCGTCGAGCGGAATCTGCCCCGACGAAAAGAAGTCATTTCGTCCGAAGTTGAACTTGAAGCCGAACGCCGACACGGCATCGAGCGTGCGCGTGTAATTGCCGGTCAGGTTGTCGCGCCGGTAGCGCAAGGGACTGTTGAAAGGCCCGTCGGTGCGCGATGTCTCGTAGGCGAGAAACCCGACCGCTTGATCAAATTTCGGGCTGTATGCGAAGAAGCCGCGGAAGGTATCGAACGAGCCGCCTTGCAGACGCACAGCGAACTCGTCCGGCAGCGACTCTTTCGTGCGCACGTGGACGACGCCGAGGCCGGAGAAGTCGCCATACTCCGCGCTAAAGGGGCCGTTCAGAATGTCCACCCCGGCGACGAGTTCGGGCGTGAGGCTCTTGAGCTGGCCGAGGTATCCCTGGCCGTGTCCCTGCGTGCCGAAATTCTGCTGCACGTCGTCGACCAGAACTTTCAACCCGCCGCCCACGCCGCCGTGATCCGTGTTGAAGCCGAAGCGACGAATCTCCACCGACTTGCCGCCGCCTTCGTGCTGGCCGGCGTTGATGCCGGCGTCCAGCGTGTGAAAGATTTGATCGTCGCGCAGAAAAAGGCCGTTCTCGTAGACTGTGCCGTTGCGCCGCTCGACGCCGGGGTCGATGATTGACGACATAATGACGACCGATTCGTGCACGGGCGGCACGACGAACGAAACCCTGATTTGCAGGTCTTCCGTAGGCTCGCCCGCCGCGATTGTTTGCGAGACGAGCGCGATGCCCCGACCGAAGAAATTGAGCGTCAACGTCCCGGCGGGAACAGACAAACGGAAGTTTCCTTCGGCGTCGCTCGTCGTCCTCCGCTGCTCGCCGGAGGCCGCACGTGCGTTGACGGTCACCCCGGCGACGAGTTCGTTTTGCGTCGAGAGAATCACGCCGGAGACGATGCGTGTATCGTTGGTTTGTTGAGACCGCACGGGTGCAGAGTCATTCAAAAATGAGACGACCGGCTCTCCGACCAATGACTGCGCGCTCAGCGCATCAGGGATAACCAACAGCCCCAGGCTCATCACGAGGTTCAGTATCGCTCTATTCATTACTGCTCACTTGAGAAAAATTTCTTCCCTAAGAATACCAGACGCGCGGCCACATTTTGCCTCGACCGTTTTTCCCACCACGCAGACTATCTCTACTTTCAATGTGTTTGGATTTTATGTCAGGGGACGGCCGGCAGCGGTTGCCGCCCCGGCGAGCAGAGCCGGCAAAGTTTGGGGGAGGCCGTGAAGACGTGATACCGCGCGGCAAGAAAATGGGCGCGGCGGCAAGAATTGCCCCGCGCCCGTAAAATTTCCGAAACACTTCCGTCGAGAGAAGCGGCGCGCTCTATTGAATCAGCGATCCGCGTCCCGCAATACCCGACGTGTTACAACTGCGGGTATTGCGGCTTGCTGTCCTTCCACGCGTTTCCGTAGCGCGCGTGCGTGCCCGTCACCGCATCGGTCAGGCCGGGGTAGCAGGCGGGTCCGGCGTAGATACCGTAGGGGTCGAAGAGGTACCACTTCTTGTCCGTCGGGTCGCGGCGCGCCCAGAAGATATGGAGGTGGGTGTTAGCGGCGGCGCCTGTGCCCTTCTTGCCGCCCGGCCCCGTGTTGCCCGTCCAGGCGAGCGCCTGTCCGCGCGTCACGTTCTTGCCGAGCAGGCTCATGTCTATTGCCTCGGAGTTCTTCCCCCAGTACTTCTCCTGCAACTTGCGGTCGGCCTTCTTCTGCGCGCAGCCGGACATTTCCAGATACGCCTTGTAGTCCGTGAGGTTGTCGCCCGCGAGCGTGGGCACGGATATGTTCCAGGCCGCGTCGCAGTCGTTGTCCGCGCCGTTGCGGACGTGACGGAAGATGGTGCGGTAGTTATCCGTCCCGCCGGCGACGTTGTGGCTGACGATCACCGTGCCGCCGCCCCAACTATCCCAACCGATGTGGATCACTCTGCCGGGAGCCGAGGCGCGGAGTTGAAACGTCGTTTCGCCCTGGCTGTAGTCGCCCGCGTGGTGGTAAGTGCTGCTACTGTAACGCCACAGTCCGCTGTATTTGACATCGGCGTCGTTGAAGGGGAGCGTGAGAAATTTGTCCACGGGGGCGATGGCCGAGAGGCGCACGTAGCGTTGCTTGCCGTCAAAATACCAGGGCGCGCTGTAGAGGACGGTGGCGTTCGAGGCGGGCGTGCCGCACGTGCCGGGCAGCCCTTCGCAGTGAAGCGGCGTGCTGGTGATGTATCTCGTGTAGGGGTCGCCCGTCTCCGGCATGACCTGATTGAGGCAACTCGCCTTCCAGGGGGAGGAGTAAAGTTCCAAGTCCGACAGCCTGAGATTACTCTTTCCGTAATTGTGCGACTGAGAACGGAAGTTCTCCTCGTCAACGCCGACCCACAGGGCGTGCCCGTCCGTGGCTGCGCGGAAGATACCGGCGTACAGGCGTTTCCCGCCCGCCGTGTAAGTCTCGAAGTCGATCATGCGAAGGTTCAATTTTTTCAAGTCCGCGGCCTGTTTGTCGAACTCATTCCATTCAAGCCCGACGAGCGCGCCCTTGCCGTCTCTCCCGGCGTGGAAGATGCCCGCGAAGAGGGTCTGGCCGCCCGCCTCGTAAATCTCGATGTCCACCATGCGGAGGTTCTTGGCTTCAAACTCCTGCCACTTCGCGTGGAAGTCGTCCCAGGGCTTGCCGACGTAGGCGTCAACGTCGTACGCGCCCGCGCGGAAGATGCCGGCGTAGAGGCGTTTCCCGCCCGACGTGTAAGTCTCGAAGTCGATCATGCGAAGGTTTTTCTTCTCAAGGTTCTGCCACTCCGCGTAGAAGGGCGTCCACTCCTGGCCGATGATGGCGCCTTTCGCATCGGTGCCGGGTCGCAATACGCCCGCGTAGAGACGCTTCGACCCTTCCATGTAAGTCTCCAGGTCAACCATGCGGAAGCCTTTGCCCTCAAGCGACTGCCACTCCTTGAGGAAAGCGTTCCACTCCAGCCCCATCAGCAGAGATGAGTCGGCGGCGTTGGCGCGGAAGATTCCGGCATGGAGTTGGGTAGAATCCTCTATCGGGTCTTGCGGCAGCGGCGCGGCCGACAGCAGCAGGGCGTCGGAGGGCGTGAGCGTCAAGTACATCGCCAGCAGCGCGAAAAGCGGGGCGAGTCTGCGAATCGACTTATTTACAAAGCTGATCATTTATCCGGTCTCCGTTCAAACTGTGCGTTGAAAAATCGGCCGGGCGGTGTGCATGCTGTCTGCGATTACACGCCGGGCGTTTGACCTCACCCGTTAATGCGTCCGCAACGGGCGAAAGCTATCATCGGAGACGAAAAAAAATTTGCCCCCGCAGAGGCGAGGGCAGCGGTAGGGTTGCGAGAATTTCCCGCAACCCCGGATACAGGGATAGTTGAATCACCTCGTTCGCGGCATATCGCGGCTAAAACATTTTTGCCGCCGTCCCGCCTCTGCGCCATCCGAAGCGAGCTTATCGCCCTTCACTCGAACAACTCGCGTTGATGATCATTCTGGCCTTACGCTCGAACTCCGCCGTCCACAGTTCCGCGGGCTGGTCGCGCTCGTGGTTACGCGAGGCGCGGAAAATCCTTGTAATCAGGCCGTCGCTTTTCTCTCTGTCGAGTAGACGCTGGAGACCGTCCGCGAGCAGTTTGCGACCCGCCTCGCCGATGCTCGTCTCGCCGACGCTTTTGGCTGTCGTGGTGCAGCGGCCGCCGCTCACACGGATCGGGTCTTTGCCGCTCCATCCCTTGAGCCTCGCTTTCTTCTCGCTGGAACTGGAGTAACCCCACGTCGAACCCATGTCGCTGACGTAGAAGACCGCCTGCCCCGGCTCGCAGGTCAAAGTATTGTCGGCGTTCTTCGTCCACTTGAGGCAGGAGAATTTCTGGTTGTCCACCTTGGTATCGCCGTGGTCGATGAAGGCGAGCCAGAGCTTATATGCGTCGATCTCCGCACGCGGCGCGCCGCCTTCGAGCAATTTCGACAGTGAACCGGAGATCGAACCCGAATCCTCGTCGTTGCAATCCAGATCGATTCCTTTGCCGAGCGGGAGTTCTATCCCTGCGGCCGGTTGAAAAGGCGTGAAGCGCGCGCCCTGAAAACCGCTGGTCAAACTCTTCTCGCAGTCCGGGCAGGTGACATCGGCGACCCATTCGTCGTCGGCGAAAAAACCGAGCGCCTTGGAGAAGCGCGACGAGAGGAATTCGCCGTAGACCTCTCCGTTCCGCTTCTCCCTGGCCTGCCCCTTAAAGTGAGGTTTCACTTTATACCGGATGGGGTCGCCGTCCTCGTCCACGACGCCGGGAACGGAACAGTGAAATTTGGGTGTGGTGCCGGAGCCTTTCTTCGGCTTCTTATCCGCGACGCACTTCAAGGGCAGGGCGAGTCCCGCGGCATCTACCGCGAGCGCGCCGAGCCGCGCGCCGTTATTCGGATTGTAGCCGAGTACGGCGTCATAGTCCGGATCAGGCTCCTGCCAGACCTTGGCCTTTCGCTCGGCGAGCGCGCGTTCTTCGGACGTGAAGCAGGGTTGTTGCTGTGCCGCAACCGACGATGCCAGAAAAAGAAGGAGGAGATTGAAGGTGAATACCCGGTTCGACTTAAGAAACATGGAAACGCCCTTTCATCTTAAGAAAATTTGAACTACACGAGTTGCCCCAAGGGTGAGCCTTTGCGGAGTCGCCGCATAACGCACGCGCTCGCCAAGGCGAATTCCGTCTCACCGCAGTCTTGGCAACACTATGTGTTGACGCAGTTCGGATTTCGTCTCGCTTCCGCTCATCGTGCATTTCCCGACGGAGCATGCGCAAACCTCTCTGGAAGTAACTAATGCGATCCAGCCCTCGCGGGGAGCCTCTTTTTTCTGCTGCTCGCTCTCGCCGTTCCGTCGCTCCTGATCGTTGATGCTGCTCACTCTAACCCAGCGGCCTCTCCCGACAAAGCTCCTTCCGCCGTCCCTCGCCCGCAAACAGCGTCTACGCCTACACTCCGCCGTCGGCGGGCTTCCCCGCGCCTCCGCCGGAGAACTGTAGCGTCCGGTGCGTGGTTGCGGATAAACATATGGTGTACCCTGCCTCGTTACCGGAGCGCGGCCGCGCCTACACACGTCCGGCACCCGACCGCGAACAGCGCAACAGCGCGGCCGCAATTAGCTCGACTGCTCGGCGCGGAGCGGGTCACGGGGCTATGATAATCAGCGACCGGGACTCTGATATTATTAGAGCAGGATAATACCGCCGAGACATTAGACAGAGGCCGGGTCAAGGAAGCCGCGGCTCAAGAGCGACCCGGCGGGAAAGGATTTAGGAGGCGCGTGAGTACAAACCCCAACTCGTTAACGCATCTGGTTCGCCAGCCCGTCCGGAGGGATCAATCGTCACCGCCGCTCCTGTTGCTCCTGCACGGCGTCGGCAGCAACGAGCACGATCTGTTTGGCCTCGCGCCTTATCTGGATGAGCGGTTTCTGATAGTCAGCGTCCGCGCTCCGGTCGTGATGGGCGCGGGCGCATACGGCTGGTTCAACATTGAATTCACCCCACAGGGAATGTCGGCCGATATAGAGCAGGCGAAGAGGAGCCTTGAGCTACTGCCGGGCTTTATAGACGAGATCGTCAAAACACACGGGGCTGACGATAAATGCGTCTACGTGGCGGGCTTCAGTCAGGGGGCGATGATGAGCCTCGCCCTCGCGCTCACGCGGCCGGAGAAGATGGCGGGCGTGGTGGCGATGAGCGGGCGTTTCCCTTCGCTCGCGCTTGGGCATGATCCGGATCGGAAGTCGCTCGCAGGCCTGCCGGTGCTCGTCACCCACGGCCTGTACGACCCCGTGCTTCCGGTCGAAGAAGGGCGCGCTATTCAGAAGCATCTACAAACTCTTCCGGTAGAACTGACCTACCGCGAATATCCCATGGGGCATGAGGTCATCTTAGAGAGCTTGAGAGACGTGTCGGCGTGGCTGAGCAGCACGCTCGACCTGCGCCGTGCAACTTGATTTACAGCTATGTTTCAGCCTTACCGGCGAAGTATAACTATGTGCGGTTGAACCCCGCGCGGGAGCTTCCGAGCGGCGCATTGCATACCTTCGGCCGGGCTTCGTCCGGCCAAGCCGAATCGCATGAGCCTACTTGAAAAAAGTAGCTTATGATCAAGCGTCTCATGCCCGAAGGCGACGCCGGCGATTGCCGAATTTACACCGGCGTCGAACCTTTGCACATCAATGTTAGGTGGGAACATGTCATCAGGAGAATTTCATGAAACGTAATCCGCTTTTAGTCTTCGCTCTTTTATTTTCCAGCGTCTTTCAAGTTGCGCCCGTGCGGGCGCTTTCGCAGCAGACGGGCGCGCCCGCAAATGCCTCCCGGTTCGATCCTCACCGCTACGCCATCCGGCATCAAAAATTCGTCCTCGACAACGGACTCACGCTGCTCGTCCACGAAGATCACAGCGTGCCCATCGTCGGCGTGAATTTGTGGTATCACGTCGGGTCGCGCAACGAACAGCGCGGCCGCACGGGCTTCGCGCACCTGTTCGAGCACTTCTTCTTCAACGGCTCGGAAAATTACCCGCACGGCTTCCGCGAAGCGATGGATGATCTCGGCGCGAACAACCGCAACGGCACGACCAACCGCGACCGCACCAACTTTTTCGAAGACGTGCCGGTGTCCGCCCTCGAACGCACGCTGTATCTGGAAGCCGACCGCATGGGATTTTTGGCGAATTACATCTCGAAGGAGATGCTGGAGCGCGAGCGCGGCGTGGTACAGAACGAAAAGCGGCAGGGCGAGAACCAGCCTTACGGGCGGGTCTTCGACGAAATCAGCCAGAAGATATATCCCTACTCGCATCCCTATTCGTGGTCGACCATCGGTTCGATGGAAGACCTGAAGGCGGCGACGCTCGAAGACGTGAAAGAATGGTACAGAACTTATTACGGCCCCAATAACGCCGTGATCTCGCTCGCGGGCGACATCACACCCGAACGCGCCCTCCAACTCGTCAACAAGTATTTCGGCGGCATCCCGCCGGGGCCTGCCTTGCGTCGCACCGAGAAGTGGATTCCCACGCTCGACCGCAACATCCGCGACGAGATGCAGGATCGCGCGCCGCAGGCGAGAATCTACCGCGTCTATCATGCGCCGGCGTGGAAAGATGCCGAGGCTCAACACCTGAATTTGTTCGCCGACGTGCTGGCGAATGCCAAAGACTCACGTCTGGCGCGGCGTCTGGTTTACGACAAGAAAACTGCGACCGACGTGCGCGCCGCCGTCTCGGAGAGCGAACTCGGCGGCATCTTTCTCATCGTCGCGTCGGTGAAACCGGAAGCGGACGCGGCCGACGTTGAGCGCGACATGGACGCCGTGCTCAACGAGATGCTCGACAAAGGCGCGAGCGATGAGGAGTTGCGGCGCGCGAAGAACGTCAATCTCGCCAATTTTCTGCGCGGGGCGGAACGGCTCGGCGGCTTCGGCGGCCGCTCCGACATTCTCGCCGAGAGCATGACCTACGGCGGCTCGCCCGATTTTTACTTGCGGCGTCTGGAAACGATGGCGAACGCCACGCCCGCCGAGGTGAAAACCGCGGCGACCCGCTGGCTGCGCGCCAACCACTACACGATGACGGTGAAGCCGTTCCCCAAGCTGGCGGCCGGAAAGTCGGACGTTGACCGCAAAATCCTGCCCCCGCTCGGCGCCGCGCCGGATGTTAAATTCCCCGCCGCGCAGCGGGCGCGCCTCAAAAACGGCTTGAGCGTCCTCCTGCTCGAACGCCACGCGACGCCCATCGTCAACGTCGCTCTCGCCATCGACGCCGGTTCGTCTTCGGACGCGGCCGAAAAAGCCGGCCTGGCGACCCTCGCGCTCGATCTGCTCGACGAAGGGACGAAGACGCGCGACGCCTTCCAGATCGAAAAGGAACTGGATTTGTTAGGCGCCAGTCTCTCCACCGCCAGTTCCCTCGACATGTCGTTTGTGCGTTTGCAGGCGACGGCCGAGAATCTGCGCCCGTCGCTCGCCATCATGTCCGATGTCATTCTGAACCCGTCGTTCCCCGCCGATCAATTTGCGATTCAAAAACAGCGTCGCATCGCGCAGATCGGCCAGGAGAAAGCCAACCCGAACGCACTCGCGCAGCGCATCCTGCCCGGCATCGTCTATGGCGCGAATCACGCTTACGGCAAGCCCGCGTCGGGTTCCGAGAAAACAATCGAAACCGTCTCGCGCGCAGACCTGATCAAATGGCACGCCGACTGGTTTCAACCGGGCAGCGCGACCGTCATCGTTACCGGCGACACGACGCTCGACAAAATCCTGCCCGCGCTCGAAGAAAGTCTCGGCGCTTGGAAAGGCGGCGCGGCACCGAGAAAAAACCTCGGCACGGTCGCCAGAACGGCGGGGCGAAAAGTCTACCTGATCGACAAGCCGAACGCCCCGCAATCGACGATTGTGGCCGCGCACATTTCGGAAGCCAGCGGGCAGCCGGAAGACCTCGCGCTCGAACCCGTGATGCAGAACTTCGGGGGCATGGCGACCTCGCGCCTGAACCGCAATCTTCGTCTGGAGAAACATTGGAGCTACGGCGCGAGCGGGCAAGTGACCTCCGTGCGCGGACAGCGTGCGTTCGTCGTGGTCGCGCCCGTCCAGACCGACAAGACCAAAGAGTCAATCGTCGAGGTGATTAAAGAGATCGGCAACGTGGCGGGGGCGCGCCCGGTCGGCGGCGAAGAATTCACCAGCATCATGCGGAACATGACTTCACGTCTGGCCGGAAGATTTGAGACCATCTCGGCGTTGGAGGCAGCGGCGATCACTCAAATCAATCTCAATTTGCCCGCCGACTACTGGGCGAATTATTCGACTCGGCTGCGCTCGCTCAACGAAGCCCAACTCGATGCAGCGGCGAAGAAGTTCGTCCGCCCCGGCGAAATCGTCTGGATCGTCATCGGCGACTTGAGCAAGATCGAAGCGGGGATACGCGAGTTGAACATCGGCGAGGTCGTGCGGCTCGACGCGGACGGCAATCAGGTTAATCGGTAATTCGGGGACGCCCATTTTCAAGACGCTTATCGATCACGGCCGCCGGCCGCTCCGGTGTCGTCCGCATCACGCGCACCGGCGAGAAGTTTGAGCGTGGGAGTTGCCGCCGCCCGTGTCGGAGCTATGATACCGATCTCGCTCGCGTAAGCCCGGAGAAGTTACGGCGCGCCGGTAAGGTGTGCCGCCTTAATAACAGATACGAACATCTGCTTGATGTGGTGAATTGAATCGTGTTCAAGCCCCGATGCCCCAAGTGCGGCAGTTCGAGAATCAGCAAAGGCTACACGCCGACGAACATGCTGCTGCGCGCGTTCGGCTATTACGACATGCACTGCCATAACTGCAACCTCGCGTTCAGGGGATTCGCCCTGCCGGGGACGGTGCGAAAGTACGGGCAGGTCGTGAGGGACGGACACAGGCCGAGGCATAAACGCGGAGTCGATTGAGAAGCTGCCATGGAAGCCAAGAAAGATTCAAGATTCAATCCGGCCATTGAAGGCCGCACGCTCCTGATGCGCGCGGCCTTCGAAGGTGACTTGAAGATGGCGGTGGCGTTGCTCCAGGAAGGCTCGCGGGTGAACGAACGCGACGCCGACGGCGACACGGCGTTGATGTTCGCCGCCTTCAACGGTCACTTCCTGCTGGTCAAACTGTTGCTCGGCCACGGGGCTGACGTATTCCTGCGCGCGAGGAACGGCTGGACGGCGAAGCAGGCCGCCGTGTCGAAGAACCATAAAGAGATCGCGGCCTTGTTGGAGCGGGCGGAGGAGAAAGCGATGTCCGAGGGGCTGTCGCGGTTAGGTGAAGAGTTTTCTTGAAAGGCCGAAGCCCGGACAGGTCGGGCGAGTAAGTAGAAAGCTATGCCGAATCTTGGGTGCTAAAGCCTTGAGCTTACTAATTGACGGAATACAGGCGGAGCAAGATATTCACATCGAGGAATTAACATGGTGCTGGCCGGGAGCCGCACGTTTATTTGTGCAGCGCGCGATTCTTTCGCCTGCGGGCAGCCGCGTAAGCCCCGGTCAGACCTGTGCCGAGCAGGATCAAAGTCGCGGGCTCAGGAACAGGCTCCGCCGCCGAGAATTGTGCGCGGAAGGCTAGATCGCTTCCCTGAAAGGCCGTGCCGTTGAAGTTACCCCAAGACGTGTTAAAGAGCTGTGAGAAGTTGGTACTGTTGTTGAGAAACACCAGATTGCCTCCCCCGTAGGTGTCTCCCTGCAACGGCATACTGCTCCCCGTATCAAAACCGGCATAGGGGTAGGAGCTATTCAGGAACACGACATACTGCGAGGCCGGGGTCAATATGATCCCCCCTGTATCGAAGGTCAGGAACTGATAGCCGGAACCGGTTCCCGTGGTGGTCATAATCGCGCTCTGATAAAGTTGCGCGCCCGTCGCTTTAGCGCCGTCCCAAGCATACACATACGCTTGAAACGTGACCGGCGCGCCGGAGGTCTGTCTGAGGTAGAAACTGAAACTGTCGAGTCTTGTCGCCCCCGCCGCTACGGTGATAGTTTGCCCGACGGTAGCGGGGTTGGGTGAGCCGGGGCCGTTCGTCACCCCGCCAGACCCAAGCGCGCCCCCGCCGACCGTATCGATGACAAAAGGGTCGGCCTGCGCCGTCGAGACAGTCCCGAAGTACAGGAGCGCAAAAGCTATTGACAGAACCAAGAATCTTTTCGACATGTTACATCCTCTGGAACCTGAGACTCGCCGGCGGAATTTGTGCCGCATTATACATGCTTTACCTCCCTCCTCATTAAAATATCTGCCGATTGAGCGAACCGTCGCGGCCAGGCGGTGGTGTTTAGCTTTTATGGAGCAAATACTACGGTTCCGTGGCAAGAACTGCCCTTTTGTTGGAATCCGTCTCCCGCGTTCTTCCGGCGTGCCCCGGCCGCAACGGTTCTTTAAGAAGACGACGAGAGCCGCCCATCGCCTGGCTTCGCTATCAAGGGTGGGCGTCGCCGTAGACTTCGCGGTAAGTGCGGACGGCCTCGTCTTCGGACGGGAGGCCGAGCGTGTCGGTGAAGCGGTTCATGAAGTTGAAGGCGCAGGTCTGGAGGACGACTTCGAGCGCGCCCCGGTCGCCGAACTCGGCGCGCAGCTTGTCGAAATTCGCATCGGTCACAGAGGCGGGGCTGGTCGTCAACAGGCGCGCGAAGCTGACCGCCGCCAACTCGCGCGGCGAGAGCGCGGAGTCGTCTTTACGCATCCGCACGAGCTTCGCCGGGTCGACGCCGAGACGGCGCAGGCCGAGCACCTGATGCAGCGTACAGTAGCGGCAGCCGTTCGCCATCGAGACGGCGAAGCTGACGTGGAGTTGCAATCCGCGGTCGATGGTGGCGCGCTCGCGCACGGCCGAGCCATAGGCGCGCCAGGCGGTGGCGAGCGCGGGCGAGCGCATCATGGCGCGTTGCGAGTTGGCGATGCCGAGGCCGAGGCCGGCAGTGGCGCGTTGCGGCTCGCGCGCGGCGGCCGTGAGGGCGGCGGTCGCCGCCATCTCCTCGTCGGAGATGAGGCCGATGCGCGCTTTTGGCGCGTGGAAGGCGGGCACGGCGGTCGGCAACGCTTCGGCCGTCCACGCCTCGACCGGGAGACTCGACGCTTCGCACAGGCGGGCGAAGTAGTTGAAGAAGCACGTCGTCATCGTCAGTTCCACGATCTGCGAGTCGTTGTAGTGTGCGCGGACGCGCGCGAAGTCTGCGTCGGTGATGCCGTTGGCGTCGCGCGTGAGTTTGTCGGCATATTCGACGGCGAGTTGTTCTGCGGGCGTGAGGCTCGACGCCTGTTTGCCGCGTAGGCCGGTGAGCACGGCGCGGCCGCGCTCGCTCACGCGCAGCCAGCGTTCGGCGTGGGCGAGCGCGTAAGGCGTGTTGAGCACGCGCGCGACGCGTTGACCCATCGCCATTTTCGTTTCGGGCGGGAGCGCGCCGCCGTAGAGGACGGTGCGCGTCAGGTGTGCGAAATGCGGGGCGGCCTCGGTGTGCTCGGCGAGCAAGCGGATGTAGTTCGGCGCGTGCGGGCCGCCGAGCGGATCGGCGAACTCGATGGCTTTCAGTCGCGCGGCATCCGACGCTAACGCGAGGCGTGTCGGGCGCGCGGCCGTCTCCGTGCCTATCGACGACGCGCGCGGCGTGTCGAGGCCGGCGGCGAGGACAGCGGCGAGAAGGACGAGAGCGGATGCTGTCAGGACGCGGCGATGGTTTCGCACTTGAAGTTTCATGTCGGTTATCACCTCTGATTCGTAAGGACGTTCTACGGGTGCGCCGGGCGGTGCCGTGTCTGCTCCACGTCGGGCGGATCGCGGCCGCCCCTCAGAAAAGAAAGCGGATGCCCATTTGCACGTTGCGCGGCTCGAAGGCTTGCGTCGATTTGCCGAAGTTCGGAAGCGAGAGATCGGCGTTCGGGAGAAACAAGTTGACGTGGTTGAAGGCGTTGTACACGTCGAGCCGCAGTTGCAGCTTGACGTTCTCGGTGAATGAGAAATCGCGCGCGAGCGCGAAGTCGAAGGTCGTGTAGCGCGGGCCGCGGAAGGTGTTGCGACCCAGTGAGCCGTCCGTGCCCGGCGTGGGGATGGTGAAAGCGGTGGCGGGGAAAAGCCCGTTGAGAAAGTCCGCGCGGCTGAAGGCGGTGTTGATGGAGCCGGGCGCGGGGGCGTTCGGGCGGTCGTAGAAGCCGCCGCCGACCGCGCCGCCGCCGCCGTCGCGGTTGTAGTCGCCGCCCGCGCTCGACGGCGCGCCGTTCCAGACGGAGAAAGGC
>DASQNL010000702.1:0-3890 GCA_035644995.1 Pyrinomonadaceae bacterium
TTCTTAGACTTTTGCGACTCGGAATCGGTGCTCACCCAGTAAACTCTGAGATCGCGGTCGCGGTATTCGTCCGCGAGCCGCTGCACGCCCTCGACCTGCGTGCGCGACAGCGGCAGCCACGACGCGCCGAAGGCGAGGACGACCACGTCGCCGCGCAACTGCTCGGACGTGATGCTCCCGCCGTCAACCGAACGCAAAGAAAAATCGAGCGCGCCGCCGCCCTGCCCGGTGGCAGGCGTCACCCCCGCGAACGCCTGCGCGAACACGAGCATGAGCGAGAGCAACAGACCGGCGACGAAACGGGGGGACCTGATAAACATTATTTTCTCCTTCTACACGGCGTCTCGCGTCTTTCAAGTGCGCATCCGTCGGCGGGCTGCGTTGAGCGCCGCCCGCGCTTTCAGTTAGTACGCGAAACGCTTCCGTACCGAAATGTTAGATGTACGGTCAGAAAGAACAGTTGGATTGAAAGCCGACGGCGACGGCGGCCTCCTCGTCAGGTCACCTGCGAGGGCGGCGCATCGGGCGGCGCGACTCCTAAAATCTCCTCGTGCAGCGCGCGGTAATCTTCCCACGTATCCATATCGCGCGCAATATAGGGAGAGGCGACCGGCAGGCGCAAGACCTCGCCCGCGTGCGCGTCGAAGAGTGCGCGCAGGCCGCGCTCCGCGTCCAGTGTCAGGAGCGACGCCCGCAGGCTCGCGCCGACCAGCACGGGATGACCGCCGCGCCCCCGCCACACGGGCACGACGAGCCGCGCGCCCGTACGCCTGTGCGCCGCGACGATGCTCTCGATCTCTTTCGCCGTCACGGCGGGCTGGTCGCCGAGCGCGATCAACACAGCGCCCGCCGCCCCATCGCCTGTGTCGCCCGCCAAACTCTCCGCACGCTCGTTCGTCAAACTCTCCGCCCCGCCTCCCGTCAACGCCTCCACCCCGCGCGCGATGGAGACGCCCATCTCGCTCCCCGCTTCGTCGTTGAGCGCAAAACTGACGGGCAGGTGTGCGAGCGCCGCACGCACCTCTTCCGCGCGATGGCCGAGGACGACGACCACCTCGTCGCAGCCCGCCGCGAGCAGATTATTGACGCAAGTTTCGATGACAGTTTGCGCGCCGAACGGCAGCAGGGGCTTGAACGCACCCATGCGTCGCGAGCGCCCGGCGGCGAGGAGGATAGCGGCGATGCGGGAAGGATGAACGGGAGATTGATTCATCGGTTCATTGATTCAATGAAAAGCTGAAACATCGAATCAATGAACCGATGAATCAATGTATCAATTCCTCATTTGTTCGGCCTGGGCGGCGTCTGCCAGAGCACGTTGACGAACTTCCACTTGCCGTCGTACTTGGCGAGATGAATGTAGTCTATGCCCCAGACGGCGGTGAGTTTCGCGCTCGCGGTCTGATCCGAGACATCGAACACGACGACTTCCTTCACGGCATCCTTCGGCACGCGCCCGTTCTTGTTGAAAGTTTTGGCGACTTCGACGAGTTGCTGGAAGGTCATCACGTCGGAACTGTAAGCGGTCTCGCCTTTCTTGATGAAGAAGCCGCGCTTCGCCAGTTCGGGGTGCACGCTGCGCTCGATGCGCGCGGGGTTCACTTCGTAAATGCCTTCGACGTAATCGAGGACGGCCTGCCTGACCGCTTCCCGCTCCGCGTCCGTGCCTTGCGCGAAGGTGGCCGACGGCAGCAACACGAGCGCCGCCATCATCAAGAACAACTTTTTCATTTCAGGTCTCCGGAAATTTGGATTGAGTGGACTACTGCTCTACCCAACTCTAAACGCGGCGGGCGCGGCCAGAGTTTCCGAAAACTGGCGCGCCTACTCGCCGCCGCGCAAAGATTCGAGCGCGCGCATGACGTAAGGCTTGGTCATCTGCTTGCGCCAGTTCATGATGAAATCCGTGTTGTCGAGCGGTCGCGCTTTGACGTAGCAGGCTTCCGCCGCCGCGCGCATACGCTCCTCGTCGAGCGGCGAGCCGACGAGAGCCGCCCCCGCCTCAGGCACGGAGACGGGCGCGGGCGCGATGCCGCCCAGGATCAACTTCGCACCCTTCACGGTCGCGCCGTCCGCTTCCAGGTCGAGCCGCACGGCCACGCCGAGCACGGGGAAGTCGAACGCGCCGCGCCGCCTCAGTTTCTTATAGACCGCGCGCCACCCGTTCAAAGGCGGCAACGCGATGTCGGCCAGCAACTCATCCGGTCGCTTGTGCAAATAGTCTATGCCGTCGTCGTTGTACAACCCTTCGGCGGTCACTTCGCGCTCGCCGACGGTCGAGACGAAGCGCACGCGCGCGCCGAGCGCCACCATCAAGGGCACGAGATCAGCCGACTGCACCGCCCAACACTTCGCGGAGCCGGGCGCAACCCAGCACACGTCGCCGTCCTTCTTCAGACAGAAATTGATGCCCTTGCGCCACTCATAATTCTGATCGTAATAATTGCAACGCGTGTCGAGCAACAGATTCCCGCCCACCGTCCCCATGTTGCGCAAAACAGGCGTCGAGATCGTCCGCGCCGCCGCCGCCACCGACGGGTAATCGCGATTGATAACGGGATGCTCGCACAGGTCAGTCAGCGACACGCCCGCCCCGACGCGCACGCCGCTCTTGCCGTCGCCCGTAATCTTATTCAACTCCGCGATGCGCCCCACCGAAATGACGGTCTTCGGCGTCTGCTGCCGCCGCTTCATATTCGGATACAAGTCCGTCCCGCCCGCCACGAACTGCCCCGCCGCGCCCGCGTCAGCCATCATCCGCACCGCGTCCCTAATTTCCTTCGGCACGCGATACTCAAACTTCGGAAGTCTCATCATAACGATTTAATTTACCCTTTGACTTTATGAATGAATCGCCACGCGCGGCATCTCGCGCCCGTCGCCGCCTTCGGCGGGCGTGGCGACTTTGAGTGGCTCAGGCCATTCGACGGAGGGGACGCCTTTGGGGCCGAAACGCGCGGACTTGCCCTGTGCTTTGGCGCGAAGCGCGGCGAGGACTTTCTCGGGCGTGATGGGCACTTCGTCCACGCGCACGCCGACCGCATCGAAGACGGCGTTGGCGACTGCGGGCATGACTGGAAGGAGCGGGCCTTGCCCGACTTCCTTCGCGCCGAAGGGGCCGTTCGGGTCGGCGTCTTCGATGAGATAGGTTTTCACGTCGCACATGTCGTGCGTCGTGGGGCTTTTGTATTCGAGGAGCGAGGGGAATTTGTGTACGACGTTGCGGTTGGCGCGATAGACCATCTCTTCCATCAAAGCTTCGCCGAGTCCCATGTAGACGCCGCCTTCGACCTGCCCCATGACGAGCATCGGGTTGATCGATTGGCCGATGTCGTGGCCGATCCAGATGCGCTCGACGGTGACGAAACCCGTCTCCGCGTCAACGTCAACTTCGGCAATGGCCGCAGAGTAACTGTAAGCGGGCGAGGGGCCGACGCCCGCGCCTTTGAACTTGCCGGGCGAGCGCGGCGGCGTGTAAGAGCCGACCGTGCCGATGGTGCCGTACTTCGATTCGGCGAGCACAACGGCCTCCGCGAAAGTGACGCCCACGTCGGGGTTCTCCACGTCGAAGACGCGATGATCGGCGAACGACAGATTTTCTACGGGCAGCGAAAGTTTTTCGGCGACGGCCATGCTCAACAGTTCGCGCGCGCGTTCGGCGGCCTGGAGCGCGGCGTTGCCGGTCATCAAGGTGACGCGGCTCGAATAGCTGCCGAGGTCGACGGGCGTGAGGTCTGTGTCGGCGGTCACGACGCGGATGTCGAACGGGTCGATGCCTAAAACTTCGGCGACGACGTAGGCGAGGACGGAGTCCGACCCCTGCCCGATGTCGGTCGAGCCGCACTGGACGCGCACGCCGCCCTGCCGGTCGAGTCCGAGTTGGACGCCGG
>DASQNL010000703.1:0-9738 GCA_035644995.1 Pyrinomonadaceae bacterium
GGCGGCCGTGCGCGGTCGTCGCGTCTTCGGCGAAAACCTGATTGCGTGATTCAATCAGGATCGAGAAAGACGGCAGCAGCCGTTTCGTGTTCTGGAGGCTGACGAGGACGGGCGCGGGTTCGCCCGCGAAGATGTGATCGGGAAAACGCGCCGAGACGACGAGGTCGCGCAAACTGGCGCGCGCCGCCGTCCACGCGACGAACAGCGTGGAGGCCAGCACCGAGAAGATCAGAAAGAGCAGATTGTTGCCCGTGTTGTAGGCGGCGAAGGCGACGGAGAGAAAGATGCCGATGAAGATGAGGCCGCCCGTCGTCAACTGAAACGGAGGGTCGAGCCGCCCCACCTCCGCCCGCGCCGAACGCAACAGCGGCGGCACGACGAAGATCGTGATCAACACGACGAACACGAGCGACGTGATCGCGCCGATGCGCGCCAATTCCCAATCGCCGCTCCGCCGCGCCCAAGAGGTAACGATTGCGACCACGAGACCGCACCCGACGAGCAGCGTCCCCAGCACAGCGTTGCGCCACCCGCCCAAGGCCGGACGCTTGTGTTGGCCGCCGGGCGGCGCGGCCACGCCCGGCGAAGCCGGAGCGGCCGGAGTCCCGGCGTTTGAGCTGAACGGTGGCGGGCGCAAAGCATTCACCCTGACTTATCGGAATAGACCTGAAACCCACGCTAGTCAAGTCGTCCGGTTGGGAGCATCGCCGGGCGTTACCGCCCCGGACGCAAGCCTTCGCAAGTCTTTGCAGGACTTCCGTCCGGCTCGTCAACTTCGCGCCTCGCGGCACAACCCGCGGTCGTACATTTTCGCCGCGCCCGTCGAAGCTCATCACAGCGGCACGCTGATCGTCTTCATGATCTCGCGCAGAACGGCTTCGGCCTCTTCGCTGCGCCGGAGACTGGAGGAGAAGCGCGAATTGACGACGAGGCGGTGCGCGAAGACGGGCAGGACGAGTCGTTTGATGTCGTCGGGCACGCAGTAGGCGCGGTCTTCGGTGAGGGCGAGGGCTTGCGCGGCGCGAAAGAGCGCGAGCGTGCCGCGCGGGCTGACTCCGAGGTCGAGCATCTCGGAGGCGCGCGTGGCCGAAACGATCCGCATCAGGTAATCGACGAGCGCGTCGTCCACGACGACGCTCGCCACGTTTCGTTGCAGCGCGGCGATGTCTGTGGCCGAGAGCACGGCGCGCACCTTCATCAGCGGGTCGCCGGCGGCGCGGTCGCGCAAAATCACCTTCTCCATTTCGGCATCGGGGTAGCCGATGCGCAGGCGGAGCATGAAGCGGTCGAGTTGCGATTCGGGCAGGGGATAAGTGCCGTGGTGCTCGATGGGGTTCTGCGTGGCGACGACGATGAAGGGCGCGGGCAGTTGATAGGTCGTGCCTTCGACCGTGACGTGGCCTTCGCCCATCGCTTCGAGCAGCGCGGACTGCGTCTTCGGCGTGGTGCGGTTGATCTCGTCGGCGAGCACGACGTTGGCGAAGATGGGGCCGGGCTTGAACTCGAACGCGCCGGACGGCTCGTTGTAGACCGAGAGGCCGATCACGTCCGAAGGGAGCAAGTCCGAGGTGAACTGGATGCGCTGGAACGTGCAATCGAGCGCGCGGGCGAGCGCCTGCGCGAGCGTCGTCTTGCCGACGCCGGGCACGTCTTCGACGAGCAGGTGGCCGCCCGCGAGCAGCGCGACCAGAGCGAGCCGCACCGCTTCGCTCTTGCCCTTGATGACGCCCTCGATGGCCGCGTGAAGTTGCGCGACGCCGTCGGCCGCCGCGGATACCGCTTCCGCTTCCCCCTCGCCGTGCGCCGTCTGTAAACGTCTCATCAATTGCTCCCTGTGTCTCCGGTCGCTGTATTCTACATGAAAGAGCGGTCAAAAGAGCAGAGGTCAGGGGTGAGGGTTCAGAGGCAGATTACAGACCGAACTGATTTTCACAGACCTCTCACCGCTCACCCCCCGACCGCCGACCTTTCGGGTTGCCGAAGTGACTTGCCGCGCGGCGGTGTAGTAGAATCCGTGTCGCCGAATCGACGTAAGACTTCGCGGCGGGCGTGAATAACGGAACTGGCGGCGGTTTCTTTCGTGTAAACACCGGCAGCATTCGATACCCACCATTTGAGGAAGTGAAGATGTCCCAAGATTTAAAAAGTCGCAAAAATGAACGCGGGTTTTCGCTCATCGAGTTGATGATCGTGATCGCAATTATCGGGATTCTCGTCGGCGTCGGCATCCCGGCGTGGCAGTCGAGCGTGCGCTCGGCCAATCAGGCCGCCGCCATCCGCACGCTTCAGGCCATCGCCGTCGAGCAGCGGATTTATTACAACTCGCACAACCGCAGTTCCTACGGGACGTTCGATCAACTGATCGCCGACGGGCAGTTAGACCGTCGTTACGCGGGCGAAGAACCGCTCGTCGAAGGCTACATCTTTCGCCTGAAGACGACGCCGAAGACCGGCAACCAGCCGCCCCTCTACACCGTCAATGCCGACCCGCAAAAGCCCGACGGCGTGACCGCGACCGGCAAAGAGTTCTACTACACGGACGCCAACTCCAGCACCATCCACGTCAACAGCATGCAGCCCGCCGGCCCGAACGATCCGCCGATGGGCGGGCAGTGAGAGCGCAGGCCGGAAGACTTTAACGGCACGCCCGTTCGGGGAAACGTCCGCGCGCCCGCCCGCCTCGCTTGACGCTTCCCCGCCCGCTTTGTTAGCATGCCGCCTCTTCAAACAGTCTCTTGCGCTCGCTTAGCTCAGTTGGTAGAGCACACGCTTCACACGCGTGGGGTCGCAGGTTCGAGTCCTGCAGCGAGCATTTTTCCCGCCTCAATCAATTGTAAAGGACATACACGATGCTTGAGCAGTTGACGTTGGATTCGCTCTCGGCGCAGTTGAACACGAAGTTTCGGCTCGACTTCGAGACGGGGCGGAGCGTCGAATTGGAACTGGTCGAAGTGGAGACGCACGGAGATGTGGCGGGACAGACCGAGCGGTTCTCGGCCTTATTTCGCGGCGCGCTCGATTGTTTCTTACCGCAGAACACCTACCGCATGGAGCACGAACGATTGGGGAGTCCGGAGATATTCATCGTCCCCGTGCGCAAGGACGACGCGGGCATTTATTACGAGGCGGTTTTTAACCGGCTGAAGTAGGGGCGGCGGCGGGCGGCGGGGCGGTATCGGGCAGACGCTCCATGTGGATGTACGCGCCCACGTCGTCAATCTGCGTGAAGCCGAATCGCTGATAGAAGCGCAACGCGGCCGTGTTGAGCTTGAAGACCATGTGGCGCAGCGGCAAGCCGCGTTGCGCGGACTCGGCCAGCAGACTCTCAAGTAAGGTCGCGCCGATCCCTCGATTTTGAAATTCCGGCAGGATGGCAATGTCGAGCAGCCGAATCTGTTCCGGCGTGCGCCCGATCCACAACCTTCCGGCGGGGCGTCCCCGGTAGAGGATGACGCTGTACTCGGCGTCGGGGAAACGCTCGTTGTATTGCGCGAACTGCGCCTCGAACTGCGAGCGCACGAAGGCGCGCTTCTGCTCCTCGTCCCACGGCACGAGCGCCAACTCTTCGGCGCGCGAACCGGCATACACTCCTAACAGAAAATCCTCGTCGCCCGGTTCGACCGGGCGCAGACGAACTTCGCCGTCTTCGCCAAGTGGGCGTTCCACCTCGGTTCTTCGCCTCCGTCAAAATATTCCGCTCAAATGCGCCCGGTAGCGCCGGGCGCGGGATAGCCCGGCCTCACATCTTCGTGGAGCCGTCGGTCGGTCGCATGTGGTTGATGACGGCCGAGTAAGCAACGCCCTTCCCTTTTCCGCTGGCATCGACGAGAAACAGGGAGAACTTTCCGAGGGCTTCATGCTGGATCACGTAGGTCTGTTGGAGGTCGGACAACCGGCCGGAGGCTTCAAACAGGAGCAGGAAGGATTCACCGTCCGTCCGCAGCATGCCCTTGCGCGCGCGCGGCCGCTGGTCTTCAACTTTAACGAGCGTCAAAGTCACCGTCTTGTACGGCCCCACCGTGACGCTGAACTCACTGCCCACATACGGCTCGAAAGTCGCCCGCGTGAAATGAAAGAGCGGGTCGCCGAGGGCTTGACCCGGAATCTGGAAGTTGCCCTGTGCATCCTTCAACTTGGTTTTTTGGGCGAAGGTGAGACGGGCTGACTGGGAGATCAGGCCGACGGCGGCAATAGACATGAACGCGGATTTGAGAAAAACGCGGCGGGGGGTTGCCATGAATTTAGACTCCTGATTGTAAACGATTTAACAGATGGTTTTAACGAGGGTGGCGGAGTGGCGGATTGCTTACGTGCCCTTCGATTCGGGAGTGTAATAGTTTTAATGGAAATTGACAACGATAAATTCGGACATTTAACAATGACGTGTCTTTCTCCTTGAAATTAGCAAGGTCAAGTCTTACAATGGCGGCCTCGCGCGGGATCAAGCCTTTCCGAATCCTGTAAACATTCTGGCTCCAAAGTAAATTAAACCGGCGGCGCGGCCGTGCGCCGGTGATTACGAACCCAAGGTCAAGACGAACCATCCGGCAATTCAGCTTCGACCGCCTTTGTCGAAGTGCGCTCTTTAACTTCATTCCAAACTGCTCGGAGGACTGTCCTCTAGAGTCGTGTCAAGTAAGGAGAAATGCATGTCCGAACCGTTTCTCAGTGAGATCAGAATCATGTCCTTCGTTTTCGCGCCGAAGGGGTGGGCTTTGTGCAACGGACAGTTGCTGCCCATCAATCAGAATCAAGCCCTCTTTTCGTTGCTCGGCACGACTTACGGCGGCGACGGGCGGGTCAATTTCGCCCTGCCCGACCTGCGCGGGCGCACTCCCATCCACGTCGGCAGCGGCCACACCCTCGGCGAGAAGGCCGGCGAGCAGGCGCACACGCTCTCGATTGGCGAACTGCCGACGCACACGCACGCCCTGAACGCCAACACCGGAACCGGGCAGAATAATCCGCCGGGCGCAGTGCTGGGCAAGGCGGCGGCCAACATGTACGGGCCGCCGACTGCATTGGCCGCGATGGCAAACTCCGTGCTCAACACCGGCGGCAGCCAAGCGCACCTCAATATGCAGCCTTTCCTGACCCTGTCGTTTTGCATCGCTCTGCAGGGCATCTTCCCCAGCCCGAACTAAGGAGATACATCTATGGCACAACCATATATCGGTGAAATTAGAATGTTTGCGGGTAATTTCGCGCCTGTCGGCTGGATGTTTTGCGAGGGTCAACTGCTCCCGATCTCCGAAAACGAAGCCTTGTTTCAACTGATCGGCACGACTTACGGCGGCGACGGTGAATCGACTTTTGCGCTGCCAGACCTGCGCGGACGGCTCCCGATTCATCAGGGCAACGGCTTCATTCTGGCCGAGACGGGCGGGGCGGAAGAGATCACTTTAACCGTCAACCAGATTCCGGCTCACACGCACCCGCTGCTGTGTTCATCGGGTTCGGCGTCCGCCCAAGACCCGGGCAACGGTGTTCCGGCCGTGTCCACGGCGCAGGCCTACTTCAACGCTCCCGATAACCCGACCAACATGTCGGCGCAGTCAATCGGGCCGGTCGGAGGCAGCCAGCCGCACACCAACTTCCAGCCTTACCTGTGCATTGACTTTATCATCTCGCTGTTCGGGCTTTTCCCGTCCCCCACATAAGGAGAATAATATGGCAGACCCATTTGTCGCTGAGATTCGTATTTTTCCATTCAACTTCGCTCCGAAGGGCTGGGCTTGGTGTAACGGGCAGTTGATTCCGATTTCGCAAAACACCGCCCTGTTTTCCCTTCTCGGCACCACCTACGGGGGCGACGGCAAGTCCACCTTCGCATTGCCGGACTTGAAAGGACGCGCGCCCATGCACCCCGGTCAGGGGCCGGGGCTCTCTCTCCACGACCTCGGCGAAATCGGCGGCTCCGAAACCGTCACGCTGCTCGAATCCGAAATCCCCGCGCACAGCCACACCTTGCGGGCGGTCGAGGACGACGGCGCGTTCCTGACGCCGGTGAACATGTATCTGGCCGCGGGCAACTCCATGTACGTCAACGCCAACCCGAACACGACGATGGCGCCGCAATCGCTCTCGCCCGCGGGCGGCGACCAACCCCACAACAACATGATGCCGTACCTGACCTTCTATTTCTGCATCGCCTTGCAAGGCGTCTTTCCGCCGCGTGGTTAAGACGACCGGATCATTCGGCTTGAAGTCACCTTAGAGCAGTACCGGCGGACGCAGTGTTTTTTCGTCACGCACGTTTATGAGAGCGGCGGGCAATAGCCGGACGGGCGAAAACGGAATGCCCGTCGCTCTCATAAAGTTGCGCCGCCGGGGTAGTCACCCCGCGCGGGAACGTGTTATAAAGTTTGTGCGGCAATTATTGCCCACACCGTCCCACTGGCGTTTTCTTGAGAACGTCATAACTTAACGCTCGTTATCTCTACGCACGACATCCGCGAACGCAATTCTCATAGACGGCACATTCGGACATAGAACATTGCCGGAACCGGCTTGCACGTCGTCGCTCAAACATCAGTTGCATCCCTAACCCAAGAGCTATTTCCGCATGTCGTCCTTGCGAATGTTGAAATAAAATCAACCTTGAAGGAGAGTTATGAAGAGTTTGACCCCCACGCCCAGCTTTAGCAATTCCAGAGCCTTCCTCGCCAGTCTTCTCACCTGCATCATGCTGGTGGCTCCTCTAACTCCCGTCGGGTTTGCTGCGGCCAAGACGGCCGTCCCGGTTCAGTCGAAATCAAAGAGCGCGGCGAAACAACCGGCCGCCCCGAAGGCTGACTCCCCGGCGGCGGCGCAGCGGCAAAAAGAGCAGCCCGCCGTGCCTCTCGCCGTCGGCATCACGGCGACGAAGACGGACAACCGCACCGCCGCGCAGCCGGTCGGGCCGACCAACACGATCAACTACACCGTCACGATCACAAATAACGGCACGACGGACGCTCTCGATGTTCTCTTGACCGACCAGATTGACTCGAACACGACGCTCGTCCCCGGTTCGATCCAATCCACGCCGCTCGCCAACCCCGATACCTACAACGTCATCGGCAACGTCCGCATCCAGCCGAACGCCGCACAGGGCTTGCTCGCCAACGACTTCAACCCCGACAACGGCAACAACACCGGCCTGGCCGTTTCCGGCCCGACGACCAGCGCGCAGAACGGCAACGTCGTCGTCAACGCCGACGGTTCTTTCAGCTACAACCCCGCGCCCGGCTTCACCGGCACGGACACTTTCTCCTACACCGTCACCAACACGACGACGAGCAAGACCGACACCTCGACCGTCACGCTTCTCGTCGGCAACGGCACGGCCACGCCCGGTTCCAGCGTCATCTGGTTTATCAACAATACGAACACGGCCACCCCGCGCGACGGGCGCATCACGAATCCCTTCAACAGCATCGCCGAGTTCAACTCGACCGCCGCCGATGAGGTCGGCGACATCATCTTCATCTACACGGGTTCGGGCGCCTACACCGGCCCCGTCGTGCTTCTGAACAACCAGCAGTTGATCGGGCAAGGCGTCAACGTCGCCACCGCCAGCGGCTTCACCGTGCCCGCCTACAGCGACCCGCTCCCGGCCGCCGGTTCGGCTCCGACCATCAACAGCGCGGCGGCGGCCGGTTCCAACACCGTCACGCTCAACGGCGCGGCGGGCGCGAACACGATCCGCGGCGTCACGCTCGGCAACGCGACCGACTCGGACATCGCCGGCAATAACTTCGGCACGCTCACCGTCTCCGACACGACCATCAACGGCACGGGACGCGCGCTCAGCCTCTCGAACGGCACGCTCGCCGCGACCTTCTTGAGCATCTCCTCTTCCTCAAGCCCCTCGCAGGGCATCACCCTCTCGGCAATCGGCGGCTCGCTCTCGACGCCCGGCACGACCATCTTCGGCAACCCGACGCAGTGCATTCTCGTCACCGGCTCGGCCCTCGCCGCAGACTTCGGCAACACTTCCTGCACGGGCGGCACGGACGGCATCAGCCTCCAGAACAACTCCGGCACGAACGCGCGCACCTTCGGCACGCTCTCCGTCTCCGGCGGCAGCGGTAACGCCTTCCTGCACGGCGCGGGCGGCGGCAACACGAACGTCACGGGCGCGGCCAGCCTCTCAAGCAACGGCAACCCCATCGAAATTCAGAACGCCGGGAACGGCCAGACGATCAGCTTCTCCGGCGGCGCGACCGTCTCGAAGACGACGGCCGGCGGCGCGGGCGTCAACTGGGGCGGCACGAACACGGGCGCGACGCTCAATTTCGCCTCGCTCGGCATCACGACCTCGAACGGTTCGGGTCTCGTCGCCGTGGGCGGCGGCACGATCAACGTCACCACCGGCACAATCAGCGCGACGGGCAGCGCGGGACAAGCAGCCCCGGCCATCAACGCCAACGCCGTCACGCTCAACGCGACCTTCTCTTCCGTCTCTTCGACCAACAGCGGCAACAGCGGCAACGGCATCCTGCTGACGAACGTGCCCGGCTCGCTCGTGATGAACGGCGGCTCGATCTCCGGCGCGGCGGGCGACGCCTTCCGCGTCAACGGCGGCACGGCGAACATCACCTACAACGGCACGATCAGCACCGCCCTCGCGCGCCCCGTCAACGTCGATAACAAGACGGGCGGCACGGTGGCCTTCGGCGGCGCGGTCAGCAGCACCTCGAACGGCGTCCTCCTCAACAACAACGCGGGCGCGACGATCAACTTCACCGGCGGCCTGAATCTCAGCACCGGCGCGAACGCCGCCTTCACGGCGACGGGCGGCGGCACGGTCAACGCGACGCAGAACAACACGTCCATCCTGAACACCGTCACCACCACCACCGGCACGGGCGTCAACATCGCGACCCCGACGAACATCGGCGGCAGCGGCGTCACCTTCCGCAGCGTGACGGTCAACAACGGCGCGTCGAACAGCGCGACGAACGGCATCATCCTGAACGGCACGACGGGCGCGTTCATGGTCAGCGGCGACGGCTCGCAGACGGGCGGCTTCTTCGACCGCGACGGCTCAGGCGGCACGCTCAACCGCACGACGGGTCACGCCGTTTTGTTGACCAGCGCCCAAAACGTCACCCTGCGCCAGATGAACATCACGAACACGGCGTTTGGCCCCACCGGCGCGGGTGGCTGTCCTGATAATTGCGTCTCGGACGGAGTCCGCAGCAATGGCGGCGCGAACATCGTGCTCTCGGCAATGTTGTTACAGAATCTCGGCGGCAACGGCTGGCGTGCGAACAACATCACCGGCACGAACGCGATCAACAACAACAGCCGCATCGAGACGTGGAACACCGCGACGACGAACGGCGTCTCGGTCGCCAACACCACGACCAACTTCTCCGGCTCTTTCACGGTTGACCGCACCGTCTTCACCACCTCGGCCACGGGCGCGGACGGCTTCCTCTTCGACGTGGACACGAACGGCGGCGGCGGCACAGTCACCGTCACCAACAGCGAGTTCACTTTGATCGATCAAGACGCCGTGCAGATCAACCACGACGGCGCGGGCGTCCTGAACGCCGTCGTCCAGCGCAACAATTTCCACGACGCCGATGCGACCGGCGGCGACGGCAACAACACGCTGATCCTCGCGATGGCGGGCGGCGGAACATTCAACTTCACCATCGGCGGCGCGAACGCGGCCGATGGCAACACCTTCACCAACCTCGCGCGCCTCTCGGCCAACAGCGGCGTGCTCCAAGTTCAGGCCGCGGG
>DASQNL010000704.1:0-1684 GCA_035644995.1 Pyrinomonadaceae bacterium
CGGCACGCGGGCGGCGGCATGGCCGTGCGCTCCGTCGCCTGCCTGCCCGCCGTCACCGGCGCGTGGCGCGACGCGGCCGGCGGCGCATTGCTCTCGACGAGCAGCGCGTTCCCCGTCAACCACGACGCCCTCAAACGTCCCGATCTGATTCCCACGCCCGCGCCGCGCACGCTCAACATGTCGCAACTCGGCGATGCCCTCACCCGCGTGAGCGACCCGCCCGTGCGCGCGCTCTATGTCTACAACTCCAACCCGGCGGCGGTCGCGCCGGAACAGGCGAAGGTGCTCGAAGGCTTAAGGCGCGACGATTTGTTCACGGTCGTCCACGAGCAGTTTATGACCGACACCTGCGACTACGCCGACATCGTGCTGCCCGCCACCACGCAACTCGAACACTTCGACCTGCACAAGGCTTACGGCCACCTCTATCTCACGATCAACGAACGGTCAATCGCGCCGCTCCACGAGTCGAAGCCGAACACGGAGGTGTTTCGCCTGCTCGCCGCGCGGCTGGATTTTGCGGAAGAGTGCTTCAAGGATTCCGACGAAGAGATCGCGCGGCAGGCGATTGACCTAGACCATCCCGCGCTCGCAGGGATCACGCTCGAAGCCTTGCGCGAACGCGGCTGGATGCGTCTGAACGTGCCGGAGACTTACGCCCCCTTCGCCGCGGGGAATTTCCCGACCCCGTCGGGCAAGTGCGAACTTTTCAATGCGCGGCTCGAACTTCAAGGTCTGCCCGCCGTGCCCGAATTCATCCCGCCGCGCGAATCGCAGCAAAGCGCGCCGGAACTCGCGCGCCGTTTCCCGCTCGCGCTCATCAGCCCGGCGGCGCACGCTTTTCTCAATTCGAGTTTCGCGCATCTCCCCAAGCACCTGCGGCAGGAGAAACGCACCTTCGTCGAGATCAACCCGGCGGACGCCGCCGCGCGCCGCATCGCGGACGGCGACCGCGTGCGCGTCTCGAACGAGCGCGGCGCGTGCGAACTGACGGCGGTCGTCACGACGCGCGCCCGCGCCGGCGTCGTCGTCTCGCCTTCGGTCTGGTGGAACAAGCTCTCGCCGGGTCACGCGAACATCAACCAGCTGACTTCGCAAAGCCTGACCGACATGGGCGCGGGCGCGACCTTCTACGACGCGCTCGTCGAAATCGAACGCCTCGGCGAAGCGGGCGCGGGATAAAGGCGGCGGGCGTCTGTTTAGTCGAGCGTTGAGATCAAAATGCCGAGCACCGTTAAGACCGAGCCGACTCCAATCGCCGTGCCGAGAGCGACGTTTCTGGCGGTCGAGTGGCCGCGATTGCTCTCGACGCGCGCCACATCCTGATAGCGAACCACGCTCGGCGCGTCCGTCTTGCGATCCCGCACGGTGAACTCGGAATCCTTCGCCTGTGAGATGTAGCCTTTCAGTTTCGTCCCGTCTTTGAACCTCACCGTCACACGCGCCTTTTCGCCGACGCCGAGCCGCGCCACTTTAACTTTCACCCCCTCCAACAACTGCGCATCAGTCTCCGTCTGCTTCTTCGCGGCCGCCACGGCGGGCGCCCCTCCCACAGACTGAAGCAGCAAGACGACCAGCGCGGCAACCAAATATTTTCTCTTCATTCGATACTCCTCTCTCGATAGTTGAATTACCCATTCACATCTCTTGGCAAACCCGATGCCATCGGGAAAATGACGAAAAG
>DASQNL010000705.1:0-7725 GCA_035644995.1 Pyrinomonadaceae bacterium
CGCTCACAGCTCCGGCGCGGCGGGGCAACTTAACACACGAAGAGGCGCATGCGAACAGGAGCGCGTAGCAGAACAACACAAGCGGGAAAAAGCGAGCGCGCCGCTCCGCCAGGCATTGCCTGCGAGCTTCAAAATGTTGAGCGTTCAAGGCTTTAACGGCCTCTGAAACAGGAATGCAAGACTTTGCCGCCAAGATGTGCAAAATGCTAGAAGTCTAAAGTTGTCAGGAACTTGTAACGCCAAAAAGCGATTTTTCCACAGGGTTTTCCACAGTAACTGTGGAAAAGTTGCCGGAACGATGTTTCGATAGAGGAATGCCGATTCCGGCGCGCGAAACACACCGCGAGAGAGTCCGGCTAAACGTGTCGCTTTCTAATCCGCGCGCCGGAATCGGCATTCCCGCATCCCGTCAACCTTCCTCGCGCAGTTGGTCGTCCCAGTGCGCGACGGTTTCGTAGGCGCGGCCGGTGATGGGGCGCGGGCGCGCGCCGTCGGCCTGACCGATGTAGCCCTCGCGCTCCATCACGTCGAGGATGGCGGCGGCGCGACCGTAGCCGATGCGCAGGCGGCGTTGGAGGACGGAGGTCGAAGCGCGCTTCATCTCGACGCAGATGCGCAGGGCTTGCTCGAACAGTTCGTCGTGGTCGCCGCCCGCGCCGTTCGCGCCGCCGGACTCCTCCTCGGATTGCGTGATCGTCTCGTCGTAGAGCGGTTCGCCCTGCCCTTTGATGTGCGCGACGATGCGGCCAACCTCCGACTCGTCGAGATATGCGCCGTGAACGCGGATCAGGCGAGAGGTGCCGGGCGGAAGGAACAGCATGTCGCCGCGCCCCAGAAGTTGCTCCGCGCCGTTGGCGTCGATGATCGTGCGCGAGTCGACTTTGGACGAGGTGCGCAGGGCGATGCGCGAAGGAAAGTTGGCCTTGATGAGTCCGGTGATGACATCTACGCTCGGACGCTGCGTTGCCAGCACGAGATGGATGCCGACGGCGCGCGCCATCTGCGCGAGACGCGTGATGGCCTCTTCCACGTCGTGCCCGGCGGTCATCATCAGGTCGGCGAGTTCGTCAACGATGATGACGATGTAGGGCAGCGTCTTCCACGGCTGTCCCTCGTCGTCGAAGTCCTCGACCATGTTGCGGCGCATCACCTCGACGTTGAAGCCGTCGATGTTGCGCACGCCCCACTTGGCGAGTTCCTTGTAGCGCGCCTCCATCTGCGCGACCGCCCACTTCAAGGCGTTGGCCGCGCGCTTCGGGTCGGTGATGATCGGCGTCGCCAGATGCGGGATGTCGGCGTAGAGGCCGAGTTCGAGACGCTTCGGGTCGATCATGATGAATTTGACTTCATCGGGGCGCGCCTTGTAGAGAATGGAGACGACGAGCGAGTTGAGACAGACGCTCTTGCCCGTGCCGGTCGCGCCCGCGATCAAGAGGTGGGGCATGCGCGCGAGGTCTGCCACGTAGTTCAAGCCGTCAATCGTCTTGCCGAGCGCGAGCGTCAGTTTGGAGGTGGAATCTTTGAAGTGGCGCGATTCGATCACCTCGCGGAGCATGATGTTGTCGCGCTGGTGGTTGGGCACTTCGATGCCGACGTGCGCTTTGCCCGGCACGCGATCAATGCGAATGGACTCGGCTTTGAGCGCGAGGCAGAGGTCGTCCACGAGGCCGGTGACGCGCGAATACTTGACGCCGGGATCGGGTTTGAATTCGTAGGTGGTGACGACGGGGCCGGGGCAGATGTATTCGATCTTGCCCGTCACGTTGAACTCCTTGCACTTCTCTGCGACGCGCGCGGCGAGGGTTCTGAGTTCCTCGTCGGCTTGCTCTTGGCGGGGCGGCGGCGAATTCAGGTAATCGAGATTCGGCATGCTGTAGCCGCTCATCGCCTCGGCGTACTTCTCGGCGCGGCGCGCTTCACGCGTGGCCTTGTCTTCCGCCTGCTTGCCCGGAACAACTTCTTCGGTCGTCTCCGTGCGCACAACCGACACGGAGGCCATCATCTCCGCGGCCTCTTCGTCTTCCGCTTCCGCGAGCGCGTCCGGCGAGAAATTCTGATTTCCGGCGTCGGCCTTCACGGTTGTCTTGCGAACGGACGCGCCGCCGTTCGGAAGTGCGTTCGAGAACGCGCCCGCGTCGCCCGGCATTTGCTTGTTGTCGTCGGCGTATTCCTCGAAGACATCGTCCCCGTCATCCGGCAGCGGCGGTTGGGGCGCGGCGGCTTCGGCGGCGGCGGCGGAGCGTTGGATGGCGACGCTGGCGGACGTGGCCGGCTGCGTCGTCGTCGTGACGGTGGTGGAAGTCGCGTGCGTGTCGGAGTCGCGCATGAAATCGGCGACGCGTTCGGCTCCGGTCTTCTTCTCGCGCAGCCGTTTCTCTCCGCCGGCCGTCTCTTCGTGCGCGGCGAGGGCGGCGCGCCTCTGTTCGGCGCGGCGCGCGGCCAACTCGCGTCGCTCCGTGCGCCATGTTTGGAAGCGGGTCGAGAGCGAGTCGGCGAAGGCTGAAGGATGGCCGAAGGCTTCGACGGCGCGTTCGTAGGCGCGTGCGAAGGAGAAGTTGGTGGCGAGCAGCAGCCCCGTGGCGGCCAGCGCGAGCAGCAGGACGAGCGCGCCGACGCCGTTCAACGCGCTCGCCAGATTCGACGCGACGAACGCGCCGATGAAGCCGCCCGCGCGCACGCTGCCGTCAAATAGCAGCGGCAAACTGACGAGAGCGAGGATGGCCGAGGCCGAGAGCAGGAGCGTGACGAGTCCGATGATGCGCGAGATGGGCGCGTGAATGCGCCGCGTGCGAAAGCGACGCCACGCGGCGAGAAAGAGCAGCAGCGGTAACAGGTACGAAGCGAGGCCGACCGATTGCAGCATCAAGGCCGCGACGTATGCGCCGACAGGGCCGACCAGATTGCGCGTCTCATTCCGCCCGGCGGTATTCCAAGACGGGTCATCCGGGTTGAAGAAGACGAGACAGAGCGTGAGCATCAGGCCGAGCGCGAAAAGCGCGATGGCGATGATCTCATTGCGCCGCGAGTTGCGCTGCGGCGATTGCAGCGGCAGTTGGTGCGTCCGCGTGTCGGTCTGTGTGGTTGCCATATCTTTTAAGTTTCAAGTTTCAGGTTTCAAGTTTCAGGACTGAGGTTTGAGGCTTTTGAACTTGAAACCTGAAACCTGAAACTTGAAACTTTTTCATCAGGCCGCGCGGCGCGACAGCAGATAAGCCTTGATGAAGTCGTCCAAGTCGCCCGCGAGCACTGCATCAACGTCGCCGCGTTCGAGCTTCGTGCGCGCGTCTTTAACCAGGCGGTAGGGCGCGAGGACGTAGTTTCTGATCTGCGAGCCGAAGGAGATGTCGGCTTTGTTCGCTTCGAGCACGGCGGTTTCGGCCTGCCGCTTCTCCAGTTCGAGTTCGTAGAGCCGCGAGCGCAGCACTTGCATGGCGACGGCGCGGTTCTGGTGTTGCGAGCGTTGGTTCTGGCACTGGACGACGATGTTCGTCGGGAGATGCGTGATGCGCACGGCCGAGTCGGTCGTGTTGATGTGCTGGCCGCCCGCGCCGGTGGCGCGATAGGTGTCCACGCGCAAGTCTTTCTCCTGCACCTCCACCTCGATGGTCTCGTCGATTTCCGGGTAGACGAACAGCGATGCGAAACTGGTATGACGCCGCGCCGCCTGATCGAACGGCGAGATACGCACCAGACGATGCACGCCCGCCTCGGCCGCCAGCAGCCCGTAGGCGTACTCGCCTTCGACGCGAAACGTGACGCTCTTAATGCCCGCCTCGTCGCCCGGTTGGTGGTCGATGATCTCGGTCTTGAAGCCGCGCCGCTCCGCCCATTTCAGATACATGCGCAGAAGCATCTCAGCCCAGTCTTGAGATTCCGTGCCGCCCGCGCCGGGGTGAACGGTGCAGATGGCGTTGCGCGCATCGTTCTGCCCCGCGAGCAGCATCTCGGTTTCGGCCTCGCCGATTTCGCGTTCGAGCCGCTCGACGAGCGCGCGCAGTTCGCTCAAACTGTCGGCGTCCTCGCCGCCTTCGGCGAATTCAAAGAGCACGCCCGCGTCTCCGACCGCCGACTCGAATCCTTGCTGGCGGCTGATCACGCGTTCCAGACGGCTGCGCTGCTGCAACGCCTTCTGCGCCGCATCTTGGTCGTTCCAGAAGTCGGGCGCGGAGGCTTGCGCCTCGATTTGTTTCAACTCATCCTGCTTCGCCGCGACATCAAAGAAACCTCCCGAGTTGCTCGACGCGCGCACGCAAGTCGTCGTAACTGCTCCGCAACTCTTGAACTGTTAAAGTCTCTAACATTAAACCTCCGAAAAACTGTCAGTTGTCCGTAGTCAGTTGTCAGTTGCTTGTGCCTGTCGAGTTAGCGTCTGAATCCGCGACGGACAACGGACAACTGACTAGTGACCAATAGCAAAATACTAAGAGCGGCGCAGAGGGCGACGAAGAGGTCGCCGCGGCGCGTGTAAAAAGTTTTGCCGCCGGTCGCGCGCGTGATCGGCCACGTGCGCGTGGCGGGCTGGAAACTGCCGGTCGCGTCCCACACTTCGCCGCGCGGCGTGATGCGCGCGCTGATGCCGGTGTTCGTCACGCGCAACACTTCGCGCCGGTTTTCGACCGCGCGCAGGACGGCGTTTGCCAGATGCTGACGCAGCACCGGCGTCTCTCCGAGATAGCCGTCGTTTGAGATGTTGATGAGCACGTCTGCGCCTGCGTCCGCGAATTGGCGGGCGATTGAGGGAAAGGCCGACTCGAAACAGATAAAGACTCCCGCGCGTGTCGCGCCGATGGGCAGCAACGTGTAGTTCGCCCCCGGCGTAAAATCCCCGACGATGCCGCTCACCAGCCACGCGGGCGGAAACCAGCGCGGCAGCGGCACGTACTCGCCAAACGGCAACAGGCGAATCTTATCATACTGTGCGACGAGCCGACCCGATCCGTTGACCATCACCGCCGAGTTGTACGCGCCGCCCGCCGGCGCGGGTTCGAGCGAATTGAAGATGACCGATGTGCCGTGCTCGCGTGCGAAGCGTTCCACGATTTCACGAAACACCTCGTCCTGAGCGTAAGCGAAGTTCATCGGCGACTCAGGCCACACCACCACCCTGGGCAATGCGAGCAGGTTGCGGTATCGAGACTCCGCCGCGCCGGGCACGCGCTCGTCAACGTCGCCGAACCACTCTTGCATCCGCGCACGCGTCGCCGCCAACGCGTCGCCGCTCACCTGTAGATGCCGGTTGACGAGCGCGTCCGTCTGCGCTTGAGTCCGCCCGAAGTTCACGGACACGTTCGGCTGAATCGCAATGAGGACGGCATCCGGCGGCCGTGCGGGCGGTGGTTCGGCCGCGCCCCGCGCGCTCAGTAAAAGAGCGAGCGCGACCACGGCGCAAGCGACCGCCGCCGTCGCCAGAGAGCGCGCGTCTCGCTTGAAGTACAAAAGCGCGACTGCTGCGTTGGTCGTTAAAATTAGAAAACCTATCGCATAGACGCCGCCCCAGGCGGCGGGTTGGATGAGCGCGGGGTGGAAGGCTTGCGAGTAGCCGACGGCGTTCCAGAGTTGTCCGGTCGCGCCGAGCCGCGCCCATTCCGAGGCCGCCCACAGCGGCGGCGCGGCGACGAGCGCGTACACGCCCCAACGCGCGCAGAGACGCGCGAGCGTGAACGCGAAGATGGCGGGGAAGAGTCCGACGATGACGACGACGGGAACGAGCAGGGCATAGGCCAGCGGGCGCGGCAGCCCGCCGTAGTGAATCATCGAATGCGTGAGCCACCAGCAGGAGCCGTAAAAAAAGAGCGCGCCCGCGAGCCACCCGATGACGAAGGCTTGACGCGTGCGCCCCACGCGCGCCACGGCCACGAGCAGGGGAACGAGACCCACCCACGCGAGCGGCCACAAGTTAAAATCAGGGAACGAGAGGACGAGCAGAAACGCCGAGAGCACGGCCAACAACGCGTGGCTTCGCGCCGGGACGGCATCGCGCACGCCCGCGCGAAACTTCTCGCGTCGCCCGCCCGCCTTCGGCGCATCGAGGATAAGAGCCGTCTGCACGCGGGCGAGTTTAGCAGAGACGAAGCGCGCCGGACACACGCGTGCGCGCGAAAATTTACGGGGCGCGAAAATATTTTTCCGGGGTCACAAATTCGTGGAGCGCGTGCGGCAAAACGTTTACGGTTTGCGGCAAAAGAGCGGAAATTTGTCACCGCCCAGTGACAAATTTTGTCGTCCGACGCGGGACGGCCATGGCGCGAGAATGCGCCGGTTGTCGTAAGTCGCCGCGGCAAAACGCACGCGCGGGCAATAAGGGGGCAAAAAAAGCCTTGTAAAAAGCAGGAGAACCCGGTCACCTGACCGGGTTCTTGAAAGATATGTTTTAAGGGGATTGCTCGGCGGGCGGCTGGAGTAGCGGCAGGCCACTCTCAGAGAAGTGAAGGCGGCGGGGTCACGATTTAACTTCTTTCGTGCTTGCCACTTCTCCATTTAGCACGTCGCGTGCCACAAAAAAGGGAACGGGGTCGGGCGATGATTTCAAGGTCGTGCGGAAGCGACGACGCGCGCGGCGGGCGATTGTTTGAACGCCTCCGGCGGGCAACGTGTAAAGCGCGAAGGCGGAGGATGCGGACACCTCAGGCGACGGCTTCGACCTCCAGCCAATAACCGCGCGCGCCCACGACAGAAACCCGCCCGCGCGCGATTCCCGCGCCGTCGCGCGCCCGCGCGCGCCACAGTTCGCCGTCCACCAGCACCGCTCCCTCCGGCTCCAAAGCCTCTATCACAATCCCGACCCGACCCTCCAGCCGCAAAGGCCGCCCCGCGCTTTTCTGATGACGCGACATCGCCGCCGCTATCGCGCACGCGATGATGAAACCCGCGCCGAGAAGTAAGAGGATGAAAGAAAGGGATGAGAGAAAGGGATGAGGGATGAGGGATGAGAGAAAGGGATGAGGGATGAGGGATGAGGGATGAACAAGAAAAGCGCTCAAGAGATTGAATGCTTCTCTTATTTCATCCCTCATCCCTCTGCCCTCATCCCTTCTACTATCTCGCGCCCGTCTCCAACTGGCGGTAGAGGGCGATGGCTTCCTGGTTGTTGGCGTCGAGCTGCATGGCGGTGCGCGCGTGGGTCTTAGCCTGCGCGAGGTCGCCGCGTTCGAGGAAGATGCGCCCTAAGAGGATGTGCGCGTCGATCAACTTGGCCTCCCAAAAGATCGCGGTCTTCAAGGAACTGATCGCGCGGACGAGATCGCCTCGACGCTGGTAGATGCGCCCGATGAGCAGGTGCGCTTCGGCGTTCATCGGCTCGATCATCATGACGCGATTGAGTTCCGAGAGCACGTCGTCGTCGCGCCCGGCGGCATAGTCTGCGCGAGCCTTGATTAACAAGTCCTGGGCGGTGACGCTGCCGGTGTCAACGGCCGGGAGCGGAGCCTGCGCCTTGACCGCTTCGGCAACGTCGAACTGCTGATTCAGACGCACGGGCACGCCCGTGATCGCCTGCGACTTCTGCCAATCGGTCTGCATCTTCGCGTAGGTCGTCGGCAGGAAGCGACGCGCTTCGTTATCGGCGGCCGTCGTCATCTCGGCGGTCGCGCCCGATTTCTCCAACGCCTTCGCGTAGAGAAAGCGCGCTTCGCCGTCGCGCGGGTTCAACATGATGGCCGAGCGGAGTTGTTCGGCGGCGTCCGAGTGGCGATTCGCGAGGAAGAGCGCGTAAGCGTAATTGTAGAT
>DASQNL010000706.1:0-9124 GCA_035644995.1 Pyrinomonadaceae bacterium
CGCCGCCGCCCGTCGCGGTATCGTCGCCGCCGTCGCCGATGTTGATGCCGCTCGTCAGGTCGTCTCTGTCTCCGCCTTTCCCGCGGTTCGCTTGTTTAGCCATCGCTTTGCTCCTTGTGCTGATGTGAAGGGGCGAGACCCCGCGCGCGGAGTCCGGCCTTGAAGATTCCCTGCCAGAGTTATGAAATTTCGCGCTGCGATTTGCGGCGCAGCATAGCACAACTTCCCGCGCCCGCGTGCAACTCTTTACGCTCCCGCCGCGCGAAAATTTTCGCGGCGCGAGTTCTCTCTCGCATGACGATTCGAGCAGCTAAGCGGAGGCGTTGAATTGACCGGCGGGAAGGGGGGAAAGTGGTTTGCACGTCGCCGCGCCTCTCGCGTCGCTCATTCAAGCGGCGCGAGAGGCGTGGCGCGTAACATGCGGGAGTTTGACGAACCTGTTAAGAAGCTGTCGAGGCTCTCGCCGGTGTGGGGATGACGGCGAGAGCCTTAAGCGACCTCAAAGGGCAGGTCGTCGGAAACAAGCAGACCGGCTACATCGTGCCGACCACGGCCGGTTCGACGGAGGACTCCTCTCCCCGGTGGAGGCGACGGAGATAATCGTAATTGGTCGGCGTCTTGGCCTTGAGTTCGGCGGCGCGTTGTTTGATGTGGGCGAAGAGGTGTTCCGCCTCCGCCTGCTTGTGGGGACGATGTGAGATGAGGGGCAACGCGCTTTTCGGGTCGCGCCCGAGTCCGGCGAGGATGCAGTAATAGCTGCCGTTAGTCCAATAATTTTTGAACTCCACCTCGAACTGCCGGTAGTAAGTGTCTTCGTCAACGAAAGGCATGTTGATCGCCAGCCCGGCATCGTAGGTTTCGAGCTTCTCCCGCACGTTGTCCGAGATCACGAGGTCGTGCTTGTTGGCCTTCCAGAAAGACGTGTCGGCTCTGGGGGTGGCGAGGTAGTGCGCCTGAATGAAATCCCTCGAATCGTCGAACATGTTGGCGATCTCGCGGTTGAAGCCCTCGACCAGTCCGGGGTTGAAGTTCTTGTCGGGGAAGTGGCGCACGAGTTGGTAGATGGAGGCGTAGATGAAGTAAATCCCGGTTGATTCCAACGGCTCCAAAAAGCAGGAGGAGAGACCGATGCTGACGCAGTTCTTGACCCACGCCCGCCGGTTGCGGCCGACTCTGAAGCGGATGTGATTCAAGTTGGCTTTTTCGTCGAGACCCCACAGCCGCAGGAATTCTTCGGTGGCTTTGTCCTGAGTCGTGAACTTGCTCGAATACACGTAGCCGGTGCCGAAGCGCGTGAGCATCGGAATTTTCCACGTCCAGCCGTATTGCATGGCGATGGCCGAGGTGTAGGGTTCGATGCCGTCGCGCTCGTCGTTGTTCGGGACGGCGGTTGCCACCGCGCTGTCGCAGAGCAAGTGATCGCTCATGTCGAGGAACGGCTCACCCAACGCTTTGTTGATGAGGAGTCCGCGGAAGCCGGAACAGTCGATGAACAGGTCGGCGTGGTGGACTGAACCGCTTTTGGTTTTGACGGAAGCAATCGCGCCTTCCGGCGACAGGTTCACGGCTTCGATCTCGTCGGTGAAATGGCGCACGCCCCAACCCTTTGAGAGGTCTCTCAAATAGGCGGCCACGAGATGCGCATCGAAGTGCCACGCATAGCGCGTGACGCGGGTGCCGTCGAGCATGCGCGGAGAGCGTTTCGCGTCGAGCAGCGACGGCTCGACGAAGCACGAATAATCGACCGGCTGAACCGGCTGACCCGATTTCTTTTTGAGCGCCCAGTAGTGCGTGAGCGGCAAGCTGTCGCAGTTGGGGATGATGCCGAACGGGTGGTAAAAGTGGTCTGCCCCGCCCGTCGCCGGATCGGTCTTCCAGTTGACGAATTTGACGGCTCCCTTAAAGGCGGCGTTGCAGCCGCGCATCCACTCCTCTTCGGGAATGCCCAGGAAGTCGAAGAACACCGGTTGCAGGTTCGGCACCGTTGCCTCCCCGACACCGATCTTGGGAATGTTGGGCGCTTCGATGAGAGTAATTTGTACCTCCGGCAAGGCCTTCTTGAGGTATGAGGCGGTCATCCAACCGGCGGTTCCACCGCCGACGATGACGATGTCTGTAATCAGCGTCTCCATGTGAGATCCTTTTTTTTGAGTTGAAGGTAAGTTGATCAGCCGCGGGTGCGCGGCTAAGAATACGGCCTGAGGCAGGTAAGAATACGGCCTGAGGCGGAATAGATCAATAAAATCCGGGTGGAGGATATGAATAATTTTTCGCCCGCGCCGGACTGACGAAAAGCCGCGGCCTCTCCGGTCAACCTCAAACTTTTACAGCCCGCATATTCTTTCAAGCCGACGGCAAGGAAACCGGCCTGATTTTCATCCGGGAGGAGATGCGGCTTCCGAGTTGCGGCGGGCGGGTAGTCGGGGGTTTGATAGTGTGAGCGGAGAATTTCCGCTGACCGGCGATCCTCGCGCGCACCTCGCCGGTTGCCCGCGATTGCGGCGGGCGTTATAACTAGCAAGAGTTTGCTGCAAAGAATTACGCACATGGAACCGCTCTCTTCCGCCCTCGCCGTCTTGACGGCCATGATCACGCCCGCCGTGTTGATCTCGGCGTGCGGCGCGCTCATCCTGTCAACTTCGACGCGTCTCGGCCGCGTCGTGGATCGCGTGCGCACGCTCTCGGATCGCTTCGAGGAACTGGCCGCGACGGGCGACGCGGCGCACGCGCTCTTTGAAGAACGCCGCGCCATGATCTTCAACCAACTCGACAAACTGACGAGCCGCGCGCGCATCCTTCAGCGCAGCATGACGGTCTTCTACGTTGCGCTCGGCCTCTTCGTCGCCACCAGCGTCGCCATCGGCGTCGTCGCCTTCGTCGGCGTACGCTACAGTTTCGTCCCCGTCGTGATGGGTCTCACGGGCGCGTCGTTTCTCTTCTACGGCAGCATGACCCTGATTTTCGAGGCGCGCCTCGCCGTCGCCAGCTTGCGCGCCGAGATGGACTTCATCTGGCAACTCGGCAAACACTACGCGCCCTCCGAACTCGCCGCGCGCCACAACAGCCCGCACTATCGCCTCAGAGTCAAACCACGGCCATGACGACACACACGACACACACGCCCGCATACCTCGCGCTCTATGAAACGGGCGAACTCCGCGCCCGCGTCGAAGCGTTGGAAGCTCTGCTCGCGCGCTGCACCGTCTGCCCGCGCGACTGTTTCAACAATCGGCTGGAGAATGAACTCGCCGCTTGCTATTCGGGTCGCCTGCCCGTCGTCTCGTCCTACACGGCGCACTTTGGCGAAGAACCCGCGCTCACCGGCACGCACGGCGCGGGCAACATCTTTTTCGGCAACTGCAATTTGCGCTGCGTCTATTGCCAGAATTATCAAATCTCACAGACGCACCGCGAACAGATCAAAAACGAGGTGACGCACGAACGCCTGGCCGAGATGATGCTCGAACTACAGGCGCGCGGCTGCCACAACATCAACTTCGTCTCGCCCACGCACTTCGCCCCGCAGATGGCGCGCGCCATTCTCATCGCCGCCGCCGAGGGCTTGCGTCTGCCCATCGTCTACAACACGAACGCTTACGATTCGGTCGAAGTCCTGCGCCTGCTCGACCGGGTGGTGGACGTGTACCTCCCCGATCTCAAATACGCCGACTCGGCCGACGGCTACGCCTATTCGAAAGTTCACAACTACACGGAGCATGCGCGCCGCGCCGTCGCCGAGATGTACCGGCAGACGGGCGACGCGCTCGCCTTCGACGATGCCGGGAGGCTCACGCGCGGCCTCGTCATCCGCCTCTTAGTCTTGCCGAACGATCTCGGCGGCATCCGCGAATCTTTGACCTGGATCAAGGATGCGCTCAGCCCGCGCGTCGCCGTCTCGCTGATGGCGCAGTACTATGCGACGAACCGCGCCGCCACCGACGAACGCTACACGCTGCTCTCGCGCCGCATCACCGAATCCGAATGGATGCGCGCCGTCGCCGCGCTCGACGAACTCGGCATGGAGGAGGGCTGGATGCAGGAGTACGACTCGGCCTCGCACTACTATCGCCCCGACTTCGCCGACCCCGAAACGCCCTTCAAAGACATCAGGGATTTTACGACGGCGACGAACGACAAGTGACGTGCGACACGCGACGCGCGACAAGCGACGAACGACAAGTGAAAGGTGACAGGCGACCAGCGACGAACGACAAGTGAAAGGTGACGAGCGGCGAGCGTTGAGCGACGAGTGATGAGTGACGGGTCGGAGGCCGATGTATGTTGAGCGCAAATATGACGCTCGTCTTTTTCGATAACACGACGCCCGGCGCGGGCGGCTGGATCGTGCTCGTCGTGTGGTTCGTCTGCTCCGTAGTCGTTCTCAACACGATCATCTTTGCCCTGCGCCGTCTCATTCGACGCCGGCGCGACAAGGGCGCGATCAGGCACGGAGAAAAGCAGATATGAGTAGAGCGAAGGAAGCGGCGGCGGCGGTCGGCTCGGTCGCGCCCGATTTCATTCTGCACGATACGGAGGGCGCGGAATGGCAGATGTCCGCCCGGCGCGGGCGCGTCGTCGTGCTGCTGTTCTATCCCGGCGACGAGACGCCGGTCTGCACGAAACAACTCTGCTCGGTGCGCGACAACTGGGAGAGCTACGCCGCGACGGGCGCGGAGGTCGTCGGCATCTCGATCGACACGGTGGAATCGCACCGTAAGTTTACGGAGCATCACAATCTCCCCTTGCGCCTGTTGGCCGACACGGATGGGAAAGTCCACCGGGCTTACGACGCCAGTTCATGGTTTCCCGGCCGGGCGGCGCGCGCCGTCGTCGTCGTTGACGCCGACGGCATCATTCGCTATCGCAAGGTGGAAACCGTCTCGCTCTTTCGCCCGCGCGACACTGAAATCATCGAGGCGATTCGCGCCGCCCAGGCGAAGCGTCCCTGAGTTTCGCCTGGGCGACGCGGGCAATTATCAGCAGCGGATTTTCAAACAAGGAGAATTTACGAAGATGGCCGATCAGATCAAATGCAAACACTGCGGCGAGCGGCGTCCCGCGCTCGGCTACGCGCCCTTCCCGAACGAGATCGGGCAGCAGGTCGGGGCGGAAATTTGCCAGCCGTGCTGGCAGGAGTGGCTTCAGAAGCAGAGCCAGATCATCAACCACTACGGCCTCGACCTGACCAACCCCGACGCGCAAACCTTCCTCTTCGACAACCTCAAGGGCTATCTCTTCAACGAAGCCCCGCAGCAAACCGCGCAGATCGACACGACGAAGGAAGGCACGGTGAAATGGTAGGAATGAAAGAATAGGGATGAGGGATGAGGGATGAGGGATGAGGGATGAGGGATGAGGGATGAGGGATGAAAGGAAGCATTCAAGCAAGTGAGAGCTTCCTTTCATCCCTCATCCCTCCGCCTTCATCCTTTGTTTCACTTCGCTCCTGTTTCATCTCGCGCATGAGTAAATAGTCGAGGCCGGTGCAGATGACGGCGATAGCTCCGAGTTTGCCGATCTGATCTCAGGAAGGAGCGATGGCGGTGGAGAGGATGTCCGCGCCGAGTTGGAATTCGAGCGCGAGGGCGAGGTAGCGCGCGAGCGTGAGCCGCGTCAGGTTGTAATTGTCTTGGTGCCGGCCGGAGACGAGCGTGCGCGCGAACTGCACGGCGGCGACGACGATGCCGAGACAGATCACCGCCGCGCCCACCGACTCGACCAACAAACGCAGCCACAACACGCCGTGGCGCACGCTCCGTCTCGACCGCGCCGCCTTCCGGGCTGCCGACGAAATGCGCCGCCTGCTCCGGCAGCGCGAGAAAGATTGTTGCCGCCCACAACAGCGCTTCGCCGCCTCCCCTTTACTGTCCGGACAAAACAGCGCCAACCCGAACCGGAAAGCGATGCCGGGAAGCGGAGCGCGCAGCCCATCTCCTTGCGTCTCCAAACCCTCAATCCCTTGCGTCTTTCCCGGCGCAATGGTAAATATGCGTGCGTTAAAAAACTAATTCCCCTGATCGCCAGATAACCAAAGTTGCCCCGCCGTCGCCGTTTTGCGCCGACGCTCGCGGGCTACCCCGGCGTTTCGCCCCGCGCGGCGCGTCCGGCGGTCAGGCCACTGGAACGACTCGACACTTTTCACAGGAGCAGATCACGAACATGAAGAAACTTGCGACTCTCATCGCGCTGGCCGCGCTCGCCGCCGGATGCTCGTCCACCACCACCACCAACACCAACACTGCGGCCAACGACAACAAAGCCACCGTCGTCAATAACAACGCCAACAACGCCAACGCGGGCATGACCGGCGGCGCGGGCGCGGCGAACGCCAACAACACCAACGCGGCCGGGCACGGCAACGGCAACGCCAATCACTAAACTTTCGCGCCGCACTTGTCTTAAGTCTGGCAGACGCGTTTGCACCACAGCGGCGCGTGCCGCAGGGTCGCACGCGCGGAGCAAGCGGTCTGTCAGCGCTTGGACGGGAACAGACAATTTTCACGGGAGCGAACTACACATATGAAGAAACTTGCGACTTTCATCACGCTGGCCGTACTGGCCGCCGGATGCTCATCCGCCACCAATACCAACACTCCGGTCAACGGCAACACGGCCGTTGTCAACAACGCCAACAACGCCAACGCCACCAACAACGCCAACGCCGCCAACGCGAATACGGCCAACGCCAACCGCCGCACCTATAACGCGAACATCAGCGAAGCCGATTACGAAAGGGAGAAGGCGCGCTACTCCGGCGAGGCCAAAGAGGCGGGCGACACCATCGGTTCGGGTTTGAAAGACGGCTGGCTCTGGACGAAGACCAAAGGCTCGCTCGCGGGCGTTGACGACCTGCGCGACTCAACCATCAACGTTGACGTTGAGAACGGCGTCATCACGCTCAGGGGCACGGTGGCGAGCGCGGCGCAGAAGGCCGCCGCGTTTAAAGCCGCCAACGGCATCGAAGGCAAGACGAGCGTCAAAGACATGCTCAAAGTTTCCGCCGACGGCGCGGCCGCCAATACCAACAACACCAAGGCGGGCGGGCACGGCAACGGCAACGCCAACCACTAAACTTTCGCGCCGCACCTGTCCGAACCCGACAGGCGCGTCTGCATCAAGGCGGCGCGTGCGATTGTGATTCGCACGCGCCGCCTTTGGTTCCGGCCGGGAGCCGATTTTCCGGTCGCTGGAAAATCGCGCCGCGCCGCGCGCGTCCGGCGAAACTTTCGCGCCCGCGCTTCCGTAACAGGACGAGCCTCCGGCAGTCAAACAAGTAAAGCCCCGCGCCCCGGCCTCTCGCCGCGCGCACGCTTGGCTCGCTGGGCGCGACCCCCTTCTTTTTCGTCTTTAAAAATTTACGCGCCGCGCCGCACGCGTCCGCCGTCTTTCGAGCCGGGCACGCGCGCTCTCCGCGCCCGTTGACTTTAATACCGAAGGCAGAATTGATCATGCGAACTCAAACTGCACGGCGGCCACGCGCCGCTTCCGTCCTTTCTCGCGCGCTCGTCGTCGCGTTCGTCGCCGCGCTCGTCGCCGCCGCGTTGCCGTTCAAAGTCGGACGCGCGCAACGCAGCGCGATTGACACCTATGCCATCACGGGCGCGCGCATCGTTCCGGTCTCCGGCGCGGAGATCGCGCGCGGCACGGTCGTCGTCCGCGGCGGCCTCATCGCCGCCGTCGGCGCGAACGTGGCCGCGCCCCCGGATGCGCGCATCATTGACGGCACGGGGCTGACGGTCTATCCCGGCCTGATTGACGCCAACACCAATCTCGGCATGCCCGTCACGCAGCAGCCGCGTCCGGCGGCGGGCGGCGGCGGCGGCGCGGCCGCTTTGCTCGCCGCGCAGGCGCAGGCGACGCCCGCCGTCTCTTCGCCCAACTCTTCGCAGCCCGTCGGGCTGCAACCCGAAATTCTCGCCTCCGACGTGGTGCGCCCCGGCGGCGACCAGATCGAGGCGGCGCGCGGCGCGGGGCTGACCGCCGCCCTGACCGCGCCGCGCGAAGGCATCTTCATGGGGCAATCGGCCGTCATCAACCTTGCGGGCGAGACGCCGCAACAAATGATCGTGCGCTCGCCCATCGCGCTCCACGTCGGCTTCACGCCGCTGCGCACGGGCACGTATCCGGGGTCGCTCCTCGGCGTCTTCGCCGCCATCCGCCAGATGTTGCTCGATGCCGGGCGTTACCGCGAGGCCAACGCGGTTTACGAGAAAAGCCCGCGCGGGCTGCGCCGTCCGGATCAGGACAAGTCGCTCGCCGCGCTCGTGCCCGTGCTCGCGCGCCAGATGCCCGTCATCATGTACGCCGACCGCCAGCGCGAGATCGAACGCGCGCTCGACCTCGCGGAGGAGTTTAACCTGCGCCTCGTCATTGCGGGCGGCGCGGAGAGTTGGCGTGTGGCGGAACGCCTCGCGGCGGCGAAAGTGCCCGTGCTGCTCTCTTTGAACTACCCGCGCCGCACCACCGCCGAAACGCCCGAAGCCGACCCCGACCCGGTGCGCGTTCTGCGCGAACGCGCCGACGCGCCGAAGACCGCCGCGCGGCTCGCCGCGGCAGGCGTCCGCTTCGCCTTCCAGTCCGGCGGCCTCTCGAACATGAACGATTATCTCGGCAACGTCTCGAAGTCGCTCGATAACGGACTCGCGCGCGACGAGGCCGTGCGCGCCCTGACCATCCGCCCGGCGGAAATACTCGGCGTCGCCGATCAACTCGGCACGATTGAGGTCGGCAAGATCGCCAATCTCACGGTCGCACGCGGCGACCTCTTCGCGCGCGACTGCCGCATCACGCACGTCTTCATAGACGGTCGCCCGGTTGACCTCAAACCCGCGTCCGCCACGCCCCCGGCGGGCGGTCAAACCCGCTCGCTCGCTTCCGGCACGTGGACGCTGCGCGTGCAACTCGAAGGACAGCCCGAACGCTCCATCACGCTCACGCTCCAACAGGAGACGGAACGCCTGAGCGGTTCGATTCAAGGCGACTTCGGCTCGGCGCAGATCGCCAACGCATCAATCGGCGCTTCGGGCGACATCAAGTTCACCGTGCCCATCACGACCGGCACGCAGACCACCGAAGCCACTTTCACCGGCACGACGAGCGGCAACGAAATGCGCGGCACGGTCAC
>DASQNL010000707.1:0-19888 GCA_035644995.1 Pyrinomonadaceae bacterium
CAGATCGCCTACGGCGCGCAGATTACGGACTTCATCAATATTAAGCTGACAGGCATCGGCACACGGTTCGGCAAGAGCACGGTCGTGCCTATGACGGCCTGCCGGAGAGTAAAACCGACACCGGAGGCGAACATGGCCGCCGAGAGTGATGCCGGGCGTCCGTCCGTTCGCGACTTCCTCGATGCCGGTTGGTCTGAGGCGCGATAATGCTTCACCGAAGTACCTCTAAAAGATGATACCTTGGTGAACTTGCGCCGACACTCAACTACGGGACTAGTGCCTTCCCCTGGGAGCATCATGGTTCATCGTATACGCAAAGGGCGGGCGTCGCCAAGGCGTCCTCGCAGCTTGTCCAGATGGCGTCCACCGTGGGTGTGAACTGTGTGAATAGCGTGGACTGTGTAGCCGAGGAGTAGAGGGGCATGACGCCTGTTAACCCTAAGAATATGCAAAAGATAGCGTAAAACAAGCTGTTATTGAAAAGTCCGCCCCAGTCCTACCTGCGGAGCCAATCTCTAAAACGACTTACGGGCATCCAGTGGATGCCCGTTTCGTTTTAGTGCCCCGATTAGCGCCCCACCTTTATCAGGTAATGATGTCTAGGAATTCTTCCCGTCCCAAAATAAAGATTGTGTTTTGCTTAGAATGGCGTTAAAAGTCGGTTCTCGGTGTGATTAGGTCTACTATGCATTATGCCACTGCCAGCAGCAGCACCTTAGGAAGCAACATATATGTCGACAAACATACCAAGAGATGCCAACTCCGCACGAGGGGAGCCGGCGAACTTCGATAGCAGAGACGCTCAGCCCCAAGCAATAGATGGAGTCGGCGAAATGGGGCCAGTAGAACGCGCGAACTTGGTAGCGTATCTTGGACTCATTAGCCAAAGACTATTTGATGTTGAAGCGAGATTGAAGTCCAAATCTAATAACAATGAGTCATCTGCAAAGCCTTGGCTGGAATTCTCAAAGGTGGTATTGGGAGGATGGCCCGCATTCGGACTCTTGTTCCTGTTGTTGTTTTACGCACCCGTGCGCGATGCAATAAACGCAATACCCGATAGAGTGAAGAGTGCTGACGAAATCGGGGTACTGGGGGTTTCACTAAAGGGTTCCATTAAGGTTGAAGCCGAAAAACTCGGATCAATTCAGCTATCAGAGACCCTGCCAACCCTTACGCCGGCAGCAGTAGAGTTTCTCTTGCGTGGTACGCCAGACTACAATGCCCTTGTCGCTTCTGTCCACGAATCAAACCTCCTGAAAGCTATTTGGCTCCCAAGTGAGCAGACCTTGAGGATACTTGAAGAACTCGAGGCAAAGAAACTAATTACCATCCAAGGCATCTTGGACAGAGGTGATGACAATGTCTCAACGCTGCGACAGGCCATAGCGGATTTCAAAAAGACATATCAAGTGCGTGAAGAGGGCTACACCGGCACAGATCAGATTCGATTAGAGCTAGTGACTCCTACAAAGGTGTCACTACCAGGCTACAACTGGCGGCCGACCGAGCTTGGAAAGAATGCTATTAATGTCATTCTCAGTGCGGTTTCAGCGCAATTGGCACCGCAAGTGAGGAGTCGCGATTCAGCAGCGAAGTAGTAAGCGGCCTGACAACGACACGCAGCCAGACCTGCACGTCTGACGGAGAGGAATCCAGTTGAACGCCTGCAACTTGCAGCCCATCCTTATGGAGAAACGGCGAAAGCGCACGCCTGAGTAACTTTTCCCGGCGGGAAATTATTTTTCACTTACGCGCCGCGGTCACGCGAAGACGCGCTCCAGGAATGTCATCAGGTCGGTAATCATCCCCTCGATGTTTTGCGGGTGCGTGCCCGACACGCCCACGGCTCCCGCCTCCGACGCCACACCGCTAATCTTAGTCGCCGTCGCGAGCGAATGTTGAGCCGGAGCGACCGTCATATCTCCAGCGTTGTACCGGAAGCGAAAACGCTTGCCCGTCCAGTCGGAGGCCGCGCGTAGGTTCGGGTCATGCCCGGCCGTTTGGGTCGCATAGTTACCGCCGCCGGGAATGTCGTAGGCGGTATCAATGCCGATAACGGAACGCGGTGTGCGGGCTGTTGAGGTGAGAAAGTCACTGAGCCTTACGATAGTTGCGCTGTTTACCGCCGTCGGGGAGCCACTCGACCCGCTCCACTACGCCGTTCCTGTTTTTGGCGAAAGTCATCTTGCCGCCTATCAGGCCGGACGTCCGACCAAGTTAAACTCTGTTTCTGAAACAGGCCGCAACTCTCCCGATAGCTCACGGGAATCGGCGAATAATTTATCTTGTCTGTGCGAGATAACGAGTCTATACCGCCCCGTGCCCTTCGCGTCCTACACGACTGATCGAGAGGCCATCGAGCACCTTGCCCTTAGTCTCTTCATCAAGCAGAACGCCGATCACCGAGGAGAGGAATTTTTCATGAGACCTTAATCTGTTATTTTCCGAACTGAGATATTCGTCCAACCGTTCGGGGGTGATGATGTCCGGGTGTGTTCTAATTTCCGGGCTTAAAATTTGTAGCCTCGGGTTCATAAAAATGATCTTCTGGCACACGTCGGCGGGATCGACGGATAGTCCCCAGGCGCCGAGATACTCGATCAAGAGGCGCGTCTTCATCGAGTTCAGAGCCAAAATGTCTTCGTGTAACTTCTCGCCGCCGTTATGCCTGGAGTGTGATCGCTGTAGCCAGCCGGCATTCGTCGCGGAGAGCGTCCCGCTCCAGTTTTTGCACTCTATAACGTACAGCCTTTTGGCTGTTATCACGATCAAATCGATTTCGCGTTTGCGATTCGAATAAGGGTCGGGAATCCTCTTAGCCGCAAAAGAACGGCATCCTCTGAAGCTGTAGTTCTCGTCGACTATCCGGCGCAGCACGTCTTCCGCCTCTCTGCCGGCCAGGATTTGACCCTCTTCCTTGATCGGGGTCAGGTCTGTCCCTCTGATCCTGTGCCAGGCATCGAAATGTTCTTTCCAGCTTGCCATTTTATGCCTCTAGAATGATGCCTGTGGTTCATTCGCCCTCGCATGAAAATTAGACGGTAACTTTTTACTCTCGTGAATGTCCCGACCCATCTCGCCGAGCAGTCCGCGCAGACGCATCAACGATGTTCTAAGTACAACAAGCTCACCACCGTCTGACCTCTGCCGATGATGACGGTCTGCTTATTGGGAATGTCTTTAACTACTTCGTGAGCGGCAGCCGAATGTTCCTGCAAAAATGAGTGGAGATTTTGCTCGACCTGGCTATCCTTGATTTTTCCGTCATTCGCGAAAGCCGATGTCTTGGCGGCTTCCAACCGGGGGTGCGGTTCCCTCGTCCACGTAATCCAGAGTTTTTCCGTATCGGGCTTTCCTCCGAACGTATTTTCTTCAGTAATGACCTGCTGGCCGGTGGCGATGTGTGCAGAACCGTTGTTTCGCTTGGGCGTCGGGTAGAGAATATTAAAATAGATTTTTCCGTCGGCCGCCTTTCCTTCGTTAAACAGATAAAGGTAGCCGGCTTCCGAGCTGAACATGTTGAACCTGAACATGTAGCCGTTCTCGAAGACTTCCTGCCCGGCAGACTGGAACGGGTCTTGGTAAGGTTTCCCGTCGCGTATCTTCTGCACGGTTAACGAATAAACAAGTCTCCGCTCCGGGGGGAAAAAGTACTCCCTCACGTTCGGGTCAAACCGGATCATAATAACCCCGGCGATAAGTGAGGTGATGACTCCCCCTATTAATCCTAATGCCGTTTTCTTCATGTTTAGCATCTATACTTTCATCTCTCGATTGCCAGACTCTTCAATGTTTGAAGGATGTGAGGCCGGATTCACGACAAGTATTTCACACGCCTGATAAGCGCGCCCACTCTTGAGAAGCCGCCAACTATTTAGCGTCTATTCCCTCCCCTCAGCGTCGAGCGTGAATTGAACGCAAGTCCGCCCGAAGTAAAGTTTGTCTCCGTCACGCAGCCGCAATCCCCGCGGGACTACTACTTCAATCATCCGGCCGGCGCGTTCGACGCGCGTCCCGTGGCGGCTGTCGGTGTCGCACAAAGTGAAGCGGTAGGCGGTTAAAATCCTTCTCGTGCAAGTAGATGTGAAATAGAGAAGGGACGAGGACGGAGTAACGCAACGGCTCGACGCCTTCACGCATGTTGCTCAGAATTTCTTCTATTATCTCCTCCCTGTAATTCTATCTTCAGCCATGCTTCCTTCTCCTGCCTTCGTCAACCCTCGTTGTCGATAGCGCGCCTCACCTGCATTGCCCGTGGCGCGTCTCTTTCAACGCCTCGACGGAGCGGATGGTTCAACTTCAGCTCTTATTGTTTCGCTCTTATTTCTTTAGCTTTCTGTGCATCGGCCTCGGCCATCTTTGTTAATCCGGCGTGTCGGTATGCCTCCGCCCTTCTTTCGTAAGCCCAGTAATAAGCAGGGTCTATTCCTATCGCCTCGCTGAGATCGCTGATCGCCCGGTCGTAATCTCCTTTCATCTGATAAACGTCGCCCCTTAAGGCATACGCCGGCGCGTACTTCGGATCGAGACGTAATGCGGCGGTGCAATCAGTGAGGGCTAGGGCGAGTTTTATCTGCATCCGGTATGCATCGCACCTGGCGGTGTGGGCTGGCGCGCTGCTGGGGTTAAGGCGGATCGCTTCGGAGAGATCGTCCATCTGACGCTGCTCATCCGAAGCGGCCAGGTCGTTCCTTCCGAGGGAGCGATATACAGAGGCTCTCGCATTATACGCCGAGTAGTTCTTCGGCTCGATCCGAATTACATGGTTGAGATCGCTCAAAGCGAGATTAGGCTCGCCTCTCGCCACGTATACTTGCGCTCTGGTCGAATAGGCCCATGCAAATGTCGGGTCTATGCGTATTGCTTGAGTCAGGTCGAGGGCTGCCAAGTCGAGGGTACGCTTCGCTTGGTAGGTGGCGCCGCGGACTGCGTATGCCATTGTGGCATTAGGGTTCAATCTTATAGCTTCGGTTAAATCTATAATGGCGGAGTCGTACCGTCCGCCCATGCGGTTTGCATCTCCGCTTTTTATCAAAGCGTCAACTTGGGCGCGCGTCTGTTCGGATATTGCGTCTTCCTTTACGCGCGTGTTCCCTTTCGACTCATTGACGTTCGCATCAACTGTTCTGACTGATGCTTCAATTCGGCGTAGATTGTTGCGGGCTACCGACGAGAATAACCCTTTCGGGTAATCCTTAAGATAAGCCCTAAAATCTTCCGGATCGGCGCTGTTCTTGATTGAATCCCAAAACTCACGATCTCCGGTCGCGGGGTCTGCGACTCTATCGGCCTTAACGACGCTTCGGTTGAAGTAGAAATCGCGCGTTATCGACATGGCTACCCAAGGGACTTGTGTCCGCCCGCTCAATTCTTTAACCGCGGCGCCCGCCTGCATGAAAACTCCCGTGAGGCTCAAGCCGGGCTGGGGCAAGTATCGCAGCAACTGGGCGGTATAGAGTCCGTTGCGCCCCCCTCCGTCGCTAGCTACCTTGCCCGGACTCGTCGCGTAAGCAATCAGCGTCCCCTCCGGCGCGTTAATTTGCGCCAGCCCGCTCTCGGACGAGCGCCAGCTACGCGCGAACGGGTTACTCCGACACGCGTCCAGAACCACGATGTTCAACTCATTGCCGGCCGACTCCATTTCCGCCAGCACCTGATTAACGTCCACCGCGTCGTATCCGATTGTGGTCTCGCGCAGGACATTCGCCTCCACCGGGATTAAATAATTCCTGCCGTTAACCTGCACGCCGTGCCCGGCATAGTAGAACAAGCCGACGCCTGCGCCCTCTCTGAGCCTCTCGCCGAATTCCCTTATTAACTTTTTAGTTTTGTCGGCGCTTTGATTGTCTTTGTGAATCACGTCGAACCCCAAAGACTTTAAAACCCCGGCCATGTCGTGCGCGTCGTTGGCCGGGTTGGCAAGCCGCGGGGCGTTCTCGTAATCAGAGTTGCCGATCACTAAGGCCACAGGCTTCCGAGGTTTACGTGCGGCGGCGGCGGCGGCGGTCGCTTCCGGGTGAGTTAGCTGACGATCCTGTTCGGACTTCGGCGACTGTGAGTAAGTCGGGCTGAGTGCGAGGCAGAGTATTTGAGCTAAGCTCGCCATCAGCTTTACGAGCCGCCTCGCCGGGGGCTGCGTTGGACGGATATGAAACGCCATCTTTACATCCTCTTAATTCATTAGGCTCAAATCCGGCGGCACGTAGATGCCGGTCTGTAAGAGGGGTTAGTTATTAGGTCGACTAACCCTGACCGCCACGTTGACCAGGAGCGGACTCCCCTCCCGGAGGGTCAAGCGATAAATGGTTTGCGGGACGGGTTCCTCTTGCGTCAACTGTCTCGTGCGCGGCCGGGACGCCTCCTGCTCGGCCTTCGTCTGAGTTTCGCCGACGCCCCCTTCCATCTCGTACAGGTCGGCATCCGTCCCCCATTCGTCTTCCCAACGTTCCACCCGCGACCTGTCCAGGGAGAGAGGCCCCTGGCCGATTGTGAGATCAGACAAAGGTTCCGGCGAGACGATGAAAGTCAGGAGTTCTCCCGAATACTTAGGGTGCTGTGCTTTCAGAAGGAAGAAAGGCGTGCGATCCGCCCAAGACGGTATGTCGATGAGGCGTCCGGCTTCGACGCGGTTATCGCCGTCACGTGTTCTCTTTGTCGGGAAAATCAGCATGGGGTCTCCCAGAGAACCGTCGGCGTGCAACTCACGGTCTATCACGTATAAATATCCGCTGCGCGGGGATTCGACCGTTAGCCTGACCAGATCGCCCAGGACAAACCGGTGGTCTGCGCCGACGCGCACGGGAGTCCACATCTCAGGCTTACCCGAAGCCCCGGCGACCCGTATAAACGGGCCGTCGTCTTCGGCCGTCGAAGGGCGCAGACGCCACAAGGTAATGCCGATCAACTGCTGGACTAAATCGACGCGTCCCGGTTTCGTCCTGTTGACGCGGGCGGGGCCGGCGGCGGCGTTAGGCCGGAGAGCATTGTTGTTTCGTCTCTTTCTCGCGGGGGCGGATTCGGTCTTCGCCAGGCGATAAATTCGCCGCCTCCGTGGGGCAACCGGCGGGTTTTTCCCGGCCGATTGCCCCGCCGATTGTGCCGGGCGCGCTTTGGCAAAATCGTTGGACGTAATCTCACGAGTCTTGCCCCCCTGCTCGGCGGATTGCAAAAAAGCTCTGCCGGGAGCCGAGATAACCAAGATAACTGCACAGAGTGACGCTAACCAGAGGTGCTTCATATCCGACATAGCTTCCAACCGCCTTCCGCTCCCGCTCTAAATCCGTTCAAACCATGGATTTCACCCCCTTACTTACACTTTAAAGGGAGCGTCAAGATGCTGCTTTCATGATCAATATTGAGGTTGATTCGGATTTTCCATGTGGCGCCGATCAAGTGTAAGTGTTAGGGCACAATAAGGGCACACCTTTACCTCGGAGATTTATTTAGCCTCGCTGGCGACCTTGCCGATGAAGGTGTGCGGAATGCGGCTAATCGCCTCTTTGACGGCGTTTCGCAACGCCTGCGGCTTATCGAGTCCGAACCCCTTCGACTCCGAGATGTTTTCAATAGCGACGATCTCGCCTTTCTCCAAGTCAAAAGCCTTTAAGGTTATGGTCGCCACCGTGATGTTCATTCCCTGAAAAGGCGGTCGGTCTTCAATCATGAAAGTAGCTGTTATCGCTAAAGCGTATGGGACTGAGCGGGTAGACGCTTTAGCGCCGTTTTCAATTTGCAAGACTACCCCCGTCACCTGATCTCTATCTCTAACCCCTTGGGTTGACGAGGTTATAACGTCTACACCTTCCTGTTTTAATGCTGTAATAAAGGATGGCAGGAACTCGTCGATGCCGGAGAAGATTTCTTGTATTGTCGAGGTAGCGCGGGGAGCAATCACTCCGTACCAAAATACCACCTTCCCGGACTTTGCCCCTCTCGCCGACTTTACCGGAGGCGGGGACACACGATGCTCCGTTGTTCCCGTGACCGCTACATTCGGCATGGCTTTATTGCGCAAAGAAGTTTCGCCGGCGGCGGCAAAATAAAAGTCGCCAAACAACATCGACGATTCCGTCGGTATTTGCCTCCCCCCGCTACGCTCTCTGACCGCCCGACGCACCCGCTTGAACATTTCTTCTATCGTCAGACCCGGCTGTTTCATCAATCTCACTAATTCGGATGTGTAAAGGCCGTTGCTCCCGTTCCCGTCGTCGGCAACCGATCCCGGCGCGGTAGCGTAGGCGATGAAAGTGCCTGACGGCGTGCCGATCTGCGCTAGGCCTGCTTCCGCGGATCGCCAACTGCGGGTAAATGGATTGCTCCGGCAGGCATCCAGGATGACGATGTTTGGGCCGTTTTCGGCATCCTCCATTTCCGTCAACACCCGCCCCACATCGACGGCATCAAACTCGATAAACTTCTCACGCAGACTTCTCGCCTCGACCGGAATCAAATAATTTTTCCCGTTGACCTGCACGCCGTGCCCGGCAAAATAGAATAACCCGACGCCGCCGCCCCGGCTTAAGTTCTCACCAAACTCCTTAATGAGACGCTTCATCTGGTCAGCCGTCTGATCCTCTTTTTCCACCACCTGGAAGCCCAGCCCTCGAAGCGTTGAAGCGACATCCCGCGCGTCGTTAACCGGATTACTCAAGCGCGGCGCATTCTGGTAGTTCCCGTTCCCGATAACTAAGGCCTGGCGGCTCCGAGAGTCTGCCTTCGCATCGGGTAGCACGGGCTGCGTAAGCTGCCGGGGTCTATCGGCTTGTTGCGCGCTCGCGGACAATATCAGCCCGCTTAAGACAACCCCGAAGAGAGCAACATAGGGAGAACTTCTTCGAATTAACATTTTGTAAATCCTTCCTGATATAAAGCCGTCGATCCCGGCTTATAGCCTTGTGTCTGTTATTTTTTGAGACTCAAGAAGCGCGCGTATGCTCAGTCCTCCACGCACCTCGACCGGAATCAGAAAGTTTCCGTTATCAACCTGCACGCCGTGGCCGGCGCAGTAAAACACCCCAGGCCCCTTACTGTTCGCCAGTTTGCTGCTGAATCACCAAAGCCACGCGCGCCGGAGTTGTACGCCTGGGTTGTGGCGGGTCGGGCTGTGTCAGTTGCCGCTCCCCGTCCTTCTGTTGGGCGGACGCGCCGGCAAAAGCGAGCGCCGCAGCAAGTAATATCAGAGGAAATGTAGTGGTGAATCCGTATCCGCCGTGTCATGGTCTTTTACTCTTCATGGCTATAGTTATTGGCGTGGAATTTGAACACTGTAAGAGATACGAATCGCTTTTGCGTGAGAATAAAGAATGAACGATTTCGAAGTTAGAATCGCTGTCCGGCGAACGTCGGACGTTTGCCCCGAGGCAGCTTATGTGTTTCTACTTGGCGGTGAGACCAATAAACGCACGGGACACTACAATGGAGAGAAACCAAAATCCCCAGCCTTTGCACTGATTATATGCCACCCGTCCAACGAAGTAAACGATTCTCCACTAACGAGCTATTCGACAAAGATTTTGCGTCCGGGAGGGGACACCGTATCCCCTCTATGTTTATTTCTCCTGTGAATCAGGAGTATCGCCGGATTTCCCGTCGGAGGTGGTGTGTCATAAGAAGCCGTCTTAAAGTTATCTCTTCCACCCTTTGGCGCGGACATATTTATGTTTTACGGCGATGAGTATTAGTAAAGACTAACCCCCGAACCTCATGCAGCGTTAATTTCATACGGCCGCCGGCGCGAAGCCGCGCCGTGGCCTTTTCGTTTTTGCAGGTAGATCAAAGAATTTAAGGAGAGGAAGAAGATGGATGAGTTAAAGGAAGAAACAGTTGTGGCCGGCGGCCAAGGCGGTGATAGCGGCGACGACGGAACAACGCGTGCATGCGCTTGAGGTGGCCGTCTCAGCCCTTGAGCGCTCTACTTCGCTTCCCGCGACACAATCAAGTCGGCGACTTACAAACGTGGGCGGCGGGCGGGTGAGCAATCTTAAATCGTCCCGATCACTTTCCGTAGGCGGCGAGGTTGCTTACTGAGAGCACTCTGCCAGAGGTAGCCTCGATCAGCGCCTCCCATGCGGCCAGCGGTTCGCGCGTGTCGAACCTCACGCGCCAGACCAGGATCGCGCTCCCGTCTTTAGTCACGAAATAGCCTTTTTCCGAAACCGGGCGGATGTTCGCGTCTTTAACGCCCGCCCATGCCGTCACGCACTTAACGGCCGCGACACGGGCTGCCGTCTCGCCCAGAGCCTTCTTTGCGTCCGCCGTCGAGACGCGCCGGAGGGGTTGGAGTTCGTTGTTGACGAGGGTAACGGCATGCGACTTATCTACGAAAATCGTTATCTGATCTTCTAACACCGGCAGCCCGCCGATGAAACGCGCGAAAGTGATCCTGTCGCCGCTGGGCGTTTTCGTCTCGCCAATTTGACGGAAGTCTCCGGACATCTTGACCGGCGCAAACAGCCTCCGGAATCTTTCCAAGAATTTGGCGGCGGCTTCCGGAGCTGTCCGAGCCGAAGGGATGACGACCCGCCCCTGTGCGCGTCGGACGTAGCCCGTCAACACGTCCTTTTGCACCGTCGCCCCCTGTAGGACGCCCGACACCGGCTTCGTCAGGATTTCGTCGGCCTCGTCGAGTTTGGCGGATGCTTCACGGACTGACTGAGCGCAGCCGCAAGGCGCGGGGGAGAGGCCGGCTTGCCCCGCGCCTCGCACGGACACCAAACCGACCACGCACGTCATAACACCCGCGAGTAATACTTTCCGCAACCCGACCTCCTCGTCCACGAATCCTGCCAGTAAGATTACTAATCATAAGGACGAGGTTGTCGTAAACATTCACGGCATTCTGTCGGCGTGAGGGCGGGGACACGGCATTCTCTCGCGACGGACGATAAAAGTTAAGCCGCTGCCACGCCGCCCGGTTGCGCGCCTACACGGTCGGCAGCGGTATCCCTCTATCCGTGAACACCCTTTTAATCGCATCGCGCTCGGCGTTGCAGTTGGGCGAGCCGCCGCAGATCACCCCGTGCGCGCCTAAGATCGCGGCGGCTCCCTCGGAGAAAGTCGCGCGTTTTCTGAGACGGAACTGCGCCGCGAGGATCGTGGTGTCGGCCTTCTGCCGCCCCAGGATGCCCCGCATCTGCCAGAGGCACGCGCTCCATATCTCCCCGTCTTCATGTTCGTCGTTTAGCTTAAGGTCTTCCGGGTAGCGTTTCGGACTGTCGAGACGGCGCAGGTGGGGCGGATTGCTCCCCTGGGCTGGCCGCGCCCGGTCGCCTTCGGTGCCGTCCCACTTGCCGAAGAATACAGCCCACTCCCTCCTCGCGCCGAACCGCTCCAAGAAGGATTCAGCCCAGTAGTCGCCGAAGCCCTCGGCCATGGCACGCGCCTCGGTGTGCCGTCTCTGGCCGCCGAACCCCGGCACCTGGTTGTCGAGTATCGCGTGCCCCAGTTCGTGGAGGATGACTTCGGCATCCTCGGCGTCGGGCACGCCGCCCGTACCAAATTGCAGACTTTTAGAGACGGGGCTGTACTGCGAGTCGTTCGTGGGCGTCGCGTGGATGTCTATCTCCAACCGCTGGGGAATAGCTGCTTCCAAGTCCCGCAGTTCACGCGTCACGTAGAGGCCGCTCTCGGTGACCCAGAAGTAGGCCATCACCTCTCTGAATCGCGCGTCGCGTCTGGTGTAGTCGTACACGCGGTCGGCCGGACTGCTAGCCCGCTGGAACGGCGGTCGGCCGGGCACGCGTTCGGCTGAACGTTTGGTGTTAGCGTAGGTGCCTTGGAGCAGGCCGGTGTCGTCGAGTTCGCGCAAGGTCACGGGCACGCGCGCATCCGTCAGGCGCGGATCGTCGCAGCCGGCGCAGCCGCCGATGGCGTTGGTCAGGCTGCTGTCGCCCGTGCTCTGAATGGGGTTGGGCTGGAACACCATGCCGCGGCCGTTGGCGTAGTGTCCCACATTACCCTTGGACAGCACGTCGCCCGTGTCGGCGTCAACAACAACCTCCCACGCGCCGAGCGGGCTGCGGGTATCGAAACTCACCTTCCAGACCAGGGCAGCCTCGTCGTCCACGACCAGATAGCCCTTCTTCTCGCGGGTGGTGATGATCGGATCGGTGACGCCGTCCTGACTCTTGACCGCGGCGACGGCGATCTGCCGGGCGCGCTCCGCGCTCTGGTCGGGCACCGTGTCCTCCGCCGACCTGATCTCGGTCTGGTTGCTTAAGAGGAGGTTGACGGTGTCGCCGGCCTTGGTCATGGTGACGGTCACGTCGTTGTCGAAAACCGGCAGGTCGTTCAAGTACCTCTCGAAAATCACGTGCGGGCCGGTGGGAGTCTTGATCGTCTTCACCGGACGCAGCGGGGCGATCTCGGTCTGCGTCTCTACCAACAGCTTGCGCTGGCGGGCGATGAAGAGTTGAGCCGTCTTGACCGGGTTCTCTTTGCTCCCGCCTTCCACTTTGATAAAGCCCTCGATGATTCGTACCTGTCCGGTCTCGGCGTCCTTGCGGACGACGGCGTTGGGGGCGTATGCCAAGACGCCCCGCTCCGGCGGAGTCAATTCCTGCGTCTGTGGTTGAGGCTGCGGCGGTGGGGAATCCTGCTGCTGTTGCTGCTGTGGCGGCGCGCTGAAGACTCGCGCCCTGACTCCCGCCTGAACGCGCCGCGCCGGCGGCGTCGCGCTCACGACCGCTAATAGCATAACCGCCATTAAGGCGAGGGATTGATATTTCTTCATAAAGCACCTAGAGGCCGGCGGCATCAGGCACAAAGCCTACGGCCGCCCGGAATTAGAACCTGCGATGGACGGGGCAGCCGCCTTCACCGGGCACACGTCCGGCGTGTGAGCGGTATTTCGGCGGCCGCGAGTTTGTCGCCCCGCCCGCTGCGCCGGGACGAGCGGGCGAAGGGTCGCGCGTTTACGGAAGCGGTATCTTGTAGGATACGCCGACGGATGGGCGGATGGTGTACCTCCGCACGATGGGCGCGGCCGGGTTGGTGTTGGCGGGCAGAACGGCACCGAGGGCGAAGCCGCCGCCGAGTTCCTGCCAGCGTCCCACGTGGCCGCCGAATTGGATGAAGAAGTTGCTGATGCCGACCGAGCCGCCGAAGAAGTACTCCACCTGGTTCGCGCCGTTGTGCGGGTTTACGCCGATGCCGCCGCTCCCGTTCAGGCTGAACTTCCCCTCCCTCAAGAGGCGTTGGTTGTAGAACATGAACGGCACGAGTTGGCTATCCGCCCGATCCGTCTCGTTGAAGGTGGTGCGGAAGTTGGTGCCGGTGGCGTCCGTGCCGGTCGCCACCGTCACGCTGCCGATCTGCCTCTTATCCAGCGGTGTGAAGAGGACTCCGGCCGAGACCGCGCCGCTTGGTTTGTTCTGGTACGTCACCGTCGAGGGCACCTGCTCGACGGTGACCTTCTCCGCTTTGCCGTTCCGGGTGGAGACGCCGCCCCCTTGTGCGTCCGGCTTGTTGGCTAATCTGATCTCCTCGACGGCCGGCTGCTTGGTGAAGTAGTTCGTGCACGCGATGGCGCCGGTCACCTTCGCGCCCCTGTCGGCTACCAACCTCTTGCTGTCGTAGATGCGCGACTGTCCGTCGGGTTTCTGTCCGTGGGACTGGAGGAGGTTGCTGAACTTCTGCAAATCGGCGTGCGCGGCCAAGAGAGACTCGCGCTCCTTCTTGATCACCTCAAGATTGCGCGCCAGGCAGTTAAGTCTCTGCTCCACGCTTGTCAACCAACGTTCCTCGTCGGACTTCCGAGCGTCGGGCGTGCCGGGCGCGGACGGCTTGACGGTCTTCTTGTAGCCGTCGGCGATGGTCTTCTTCAGCTTACCCATCTGAACTTCCGCGCTCTCGACGGACGGGAAGTCGGCCTCCAGTGTGGTCTTCACTTTGCCCCGCAACGTTTTCTTTACTTCGTCGAACCCCGACGTGTCGTCGCAGATTCCGTTTTCACACCCGGTGAAGTTCTCAATGTCCTTGTGGAGGGAGCTGTAACCTGCGCGCCAGTCTTTCAGATCATCGGCGGCGCTGATTAAGATGTTACGCGCATAAGCCATCTCGATTTCGACCTGCACGGCTTCGGCGCTGTCCTTCAGCTCTCCCCCGGCTTCGGCGCTAACCTTCGGAACGGGCGCAGGATTCGCTTCGCAAATCTCTTTCGGCGCGGCGGTGCGCTCATCGGCATCCTTGAAAAATGGTAACGGGGCAAACCCCCTGACCACGCCGAGGAACTGCGCCAGGGGGTGCGGCTCCGGCTTGAGTTCCTCCCGCTTCGTCGTCACGGTGCAGGTGTTGACCGGCCTTCTCACCATGATGAACGTCACCGCCGTCCCGTTGGGGACTTCGACGGGCTTCGGCACCCTGTACTCGCGGAGGTCGACGGTGACCGGCTTACCACCCGCCGCCTTCACCGCTTTCTCCTTATCCGCCACGGTCTCCGGCTCCGGTTCTTCGCTGCCCAGTTTTTCTTCGCTGCCCTCCTGAAGGCTCACATTCAACACAGGCAGCGAGTCCGCCACGTACCCGCGCACTGCGGCGGGCGCGGCAACGGCGGAAGATAATGCCCCTCCTTGACGGGCGGCGTTTCCGGCCGGTTCGACCGCGATGCGGCCGCCGTCCTCGGCGTGCAGATCGGCGCGCGCATCAATTGTCGGAACCGACTCCGCTTCCGCGATGAGGGCGCGAATGCTCCCCTCCACAACCTGACGCTCCTGCGGCTTGAGCGCATCCCCGGCTGTGGACAAGTATTGCCGGAGCGCAGAAACTCGCTTCTGCAACACCGCGCTCAGCTGCGTGCGGCGTTCCCGCAGGAATTCGCGGTTCAATGCTTTAACTTCCGGAGATGTCTCCGGATCAAGGTCAACTTTTTCAAGCTTTGCGATCTGCTCTCGCAGTTGCGTGATGCTTGCGCCGAGTGACTGTTGAGCTAAGGAGGGGAGCGGGGCGAGCAGGTTCGCCACCAACGCCAAGGTTAGAATTCGTGCGGTGAGCTTCATGTTTTACCCTTTATGCCGCTTTGGTGCGGCCGTCGAGCTTTTGGGACGCGCGCGGCATCGTTCACCGTGCTGGTTTTCGGGTGTCGGCGCGGGCTGGTTGCTGCGCGGCAAGGCAACATTCACCACCCTGATGCGGGATTGGCAAAGCCCCGTGCGGCCTAGCCCTGTGGTTCCAAAAGTGGATGTGTTAAGGAGGGATGCCCCGAACGCCGTCATAACGCGAAGATACCTTAAGGGGTTATATCTTACGCCGGGTCTGCCCAGAGGTCTCTGACAAAGCGGCATAAACTACATCACGATACAAGTACTGTCAAGGCATTCCCAATTCCTTGTTATGGCTCGCGCCCTGTAGATGACCGATCTCGTGGCCGAAGGAATAGTTGCCGGTCGCGCAACTGTAGTGAACGACGGCGAACGCCCGGTCTTCCGTCGCGAATATTTTATCGGCCTTGCCGCAGGCCAGCGGGCTGTCGATGAGCAGGACGCAGACATCGGCCTTGTGAGTGTCCCTGAGTTCGTGAACCTCCTTCATGAAGGCGTCTTCCTTGCTGCGGAAGTTGACCGCTCAAAAAAGGCTGCTCTGCCCTTGCCCGCGCGACCGCGAAATTCGGCGATGAGCCGCGCCTGCCGTGTGCTACCATCAACATCTCGTAATATCCGGGAGAGACTGTCCGAGTGATCGCCGTTATGAGGCCGGGACAAGAGCAATGCCGGTTAATTCCACGCCTCATCTTCGCCTACGCCCTGAATGCAGGGGAGCCGCAAAATGTTTCAAACTTTATTTTGCGGCCACGACCAGACATCTCCGGAAAAACTTCCTTGTCACATAAGTTCGGCCTAAGATACTGTTCGCTCTGCAATCCAAGTGCGTCCCGCTTCCGCTAAACTCTGTCGGACTAATCCTTCGAGCGCGTCCTCATGAGAAGAGAGAATGTCATCACCAAAGAGTCTTTCGACGCCCTGCTGGATTGGCTAGACCCGAACCGCGACATCGCGGCGCATAAGTACGAAACCATCCGCGCCCGCCTGATCAAAATTTTCATCTGCAAGGGCAGCACCGCCGCCGAAGACTTGGCCGATCTGACGATCAACCGGGTTATCGCCAAGCTCCCGGACATCAGGGCTGACTACAGCGGAGAACCCGCCAGCTACTTTCACGGGGTCGCCCGTAAGATTTACCTCGAATCCCTGCGGAGAAAAGAGATCAGCGCCGAAACATTCACAGCCCCCGCCGCCGAGACGACAGACACGGAGGCTGAGTACGAGTGCCTGAGCATGTGCCTCGGCCTTCTTCCCCCGCAGCAGCGTGAGTTAGTGTTGGACTATTACATCAGTGAGAAGCAGGCCAAGATCGATCATCGCAAGGAGTTGGCGCAGAAATTAGGATTGACAATGCTAGCCTTACGACTCAAGGCACACCGCATCAGGGCTACCCTTAAGAAGTGCGTGGTGCAATGCGCGGAAGGTAAGCGCTGAAACGAATTGTCCGGCGCGGGCATTACCGGAGAGACAGACGGCTCACCGGACGACCGCAGGGAGTAAAAGCAATCGACTCGGAAGAACAACAAAGGCTCAGGCGTTATTTGCTCGGAGGGCTGGCGGCAGCGGACGAGGAACAGCTCGAACTGCGCCTGCTGGCCGACGATGCCTATGCTAAGGAGTTGGAAGTCGTCGAAGACGAGTTGATGGATCAATACGTCGCCGGCGCGCTCACGGCCGAAGAACGACAACAGGTGGAACGCCACTTCCTTAAGTCCCCTGAGCGTCAGTCCGATTTCAGATTCGCCGTGGCATTGACGCGGCACGCCTCGGAACGCGCGGCCGTGAAAGACACGGAGTCGGCCGCCCCGCCGCCCCGCGCGCGCGCGGCGTTCGCGTCCTCCGTCTATTTTAGAATCGCGGCGATCCTTGTCGTCGTCGCCGGTTTGGGTTTCACTCTTTGGCAGGCGTACTTCCGCGCGACCGACATCGACCGGGGCGTGTTGGCTCTGAGGGAGGCTTACCGCAATGAGCGACTTACCGAGGCGCGCATCACGGGATTCGACCACGCGCCGCTCGTCATCCTGCGCGGTCAGGAGGCGGAAAGAATTAATTACGCTTCCCGCGACCGGGCTGAACGCCTGCTGCTCGATGCCCTCGCCGCCCGCCCCACCGCCGAAGCTCACCACGCCCTCGGCGCTTTTTATTTGAGTGGGCGCCAGTTGGATAAGGCCGTCGATCAATTCAAGCTGGGATTGATTCAGTCGCCCGACAGTGCACGGCTTCACAGCGACATGGGGGCTGCCCTGCTGGAGTTGGGCACGTCCGGGAGGTCGAACGAGCCGGCGAAAAGTCTCGAACACTTTGCCAAGAGCCTGGAGCACCTCAACAGGGCTTTGGAGATAGACGGCTCTTTGCTTGAGGCCAGCTATAACCGCGCGCTTTTATACCAGCGCATGATGCTGCCGCAGCAGGCTCTCGATGAGTGGAAAAAGTATTTGGAGAAAGACTCCGGCTCGCGCTGGGCTGACGAGGCACGGAGCAATCTCAAACTCCTCGGAGAGCAAGGGCGAAAGTCTTCACAGAAAAAGGAGCAACTGTTCGAAGAGTTCGCGAGAGCTTACCAAACACGCGACATCGGGCGGGCGTGGGCGTCCCTTAGTCAAAGCCGCTCCCGGACGGGCAATAGCATCGTCGAGCGACTGCTCGACGAGCATCTCGATTCCGTGAAACGAAAGCAAGACGGCGAAGCTGCCGACAAACTACGCATGCTCGTCTTCGCGGCGGAGACCGAGGAGCAAACCGTCGGCGACCGTTTCACCTCCGATCTCGCGAATTTCTACCGCGCCGCCACCGCCGACCAGCGAGCGACCGCCGTGCGCGCCCGCGGACTCATGCGGACGGCGCAGGAGCGATACAACCAATCGGAATTAGAAGCGGCGGCCTCTCTCTACGAGGAGGCCGGACAGATGTTCGACCGCGCGGGCAACGCGGGCGAGGCTCTCTTCGCCGAAGGCTGGGCGGGCTATTGCTACCTGCGAATCCCCGACTCCGCGAGGAGCGTCCGAACGTTCGAACGCCTGTCCGAAGCATACGAGAAGCGGAAGTATAAATCTCTCCTGGCACAGTCTCTCCATGCGATGTCCGACGCCCAAACCAGCATCGACGAATTATCGAAGGCGCTTGATTACGCCGGTCGCTCGCTGGCAGTGTCCGAGCAGATTCAAGACACCGCCAACCAGAGCAGGTGTCTGCAACAGTTCGCTTCGATGAACTTGAAGTTCGGCGATTACCGCCGGTCGCTCGGGTTCGGCGTTCGCGGAATAGACTTGGCGTTGACGCTCCCCCCTGATCCGAAACTGCTCTGGCCTCTCTACCACGAGGTCGCATTCGACTTTTACTGGTTGGGTCTCCATGCGGCCGCCCTCGAATTCGAGAAGGAGGCTTTACGGCTGGCGCTGGAATCCAAATGGCCGCCCATCATCTCCCGCTCCCACATGCGTCTGGGTCTAATTTACGAAAAGCTCGGCGACCTCTCCGGCGCCATCGAGAGCGGACGGCGCGCCCGCCGGGAAGGAGAAAACGTCGTGAGCGAACTGAGCAGGCTTAACATCCTGGCTAATTCCGCCCTCCGCCTCGGGCATCTTTTCAGGCGCGCCGGAGACCCGAAAGCCGCCCTCTCCAACTACGACGAGGCCATCAGTCGCTACGAGAAGCTGTCGCTACACATTTACCTCTATGAAGCGCACAAGGGGAAATTTCAGGCACATCTCGATCTGAACGACGACGCGACGGCGGCGGGCGAGCTTAAGACCGCGCTCCGCCTGTTCGAGCAGTACCGGTCGAAGATCGTCGAGGAGAGGAATCGGAACAACTTTTTTGACGTCGGCCAGGACATATACGATCAGGCGATTGATTTCACCTACACAAGGATGAATGACCCTCTGCAAGCCCTCGACTACTCGGAGGCGTCTCACGCGAGGTCGCTGCTCGACGCGATGAACGCGCCCGATCAGTTGACCGGCGCACACGCGGAGCCGGACATCAAGCACACGCTGGTCTCTCAACCCCTGAAGTTCGCCGAGGTGCAAAAGTCGCTGCCCGAACAGGTTCAACTGATTCAGTATGCCATGCTCGACCGGAGGCTTCTCATCTGGGTAGTAACCGGCACGAGCGTCGAGGCGAGGGAATACCCGATCACGGCCGACGCCCTCAACCGGAAAGCGCTCGACTACCTACAACTCATCACGAAGATTTCCGGGCGCGAACAGGCGGCGAGCAGCGCAGCTAAGGAGCTTTACGGGATTTTGATCGGGACGGTCGAGCCTTTGCTGAACGCCGAGAAACAGCTTGCCATCGTTCCGGACAAGGTACTCAACAAAATCCCTTTCGGCGCTCTCACATCTCCCGACTCAGGAAGATTCTTCATTGAGAAGTATCGTTTCGTACTCTCTCCGAGTGCGAACGTCTTCGTCAGGTGTTCCGAGCGGGCGCGACAAAAAGCGCAGCCCGCCAGGGAACGCATGCTGAGCGTGGGCGACCCCGGTTTCGACCCGCGCCAGTTCCCCGCGCTCCCAGACCTTCCCTCCGCACGGCGTGAAGCCCAAGAGGTCGCCGCCTGTTACGCCGGGCAGGCGCTCGTGGGCGAGAGGGCGCGAGAGGGCAAGGTGAGGGCGGAGATGCCCGGAGCGGACGTTATCCATCTGGCTTCTCATTTCGTGGTAGACGAACACTCCTCAATGCTTTCCAAATTGCTGCTTGCCGGGGAGGGTCGGCACGCGCCGCGGGATCACACGTCGGACGGGACGCTACAAGCCTCAGAGGTGTATGGGATGAAGTTGCCCCGCACGAGGCTGGTCGTGCTCTCGGCCTGTCAGACCGGCGTCGAGCACGCCTACCGGGGAGAGGGGGCG
>DASQNL010000708.1:0-29396 GCA_035644995.1 Pyrinomonadaceae bacterium
TCGATGCGGCCGTCGAAGGAGAAGTAGCCGATGGCTCCCATCGAGAGGCCGCGCGGCGCGCGTTCACAGCCGTCGATGATCTCCATGGCGCGCAGTTTCGGCGCGCCCGTGATCGAGCCGCAGGGGAAAGTCGCGCGCAGAAGCTCGCCCGCCGTTACCTCCGCGCGCAATTGGCCGCGCACATTGGAGACGAGGTGAAAGAGCGTCGGGTGCTCCTGCACCTCGCAGAGCGCGGCGACTTCGACCGTCCCGTAGCGGCACACGCGCCCCAAATCGTTGCGCAACAGATCGACGATCATCACGTTCTCCGCCGCATCCTTCGCGCTGCGCCGCAACTCTTCCTTGAGCCGCGCGTCCTCGGCCGCCCCGCGTCCGCGCGCGCGCGTTCCCTTAATCGGCCAAGCCTCCACGCGCCGCGCGGCGTCCTCCCCCTCGTCGGGCGAGACGCGCAGGAAGCGTTCGGGCGACGCGCTGATGACAGTGTCCGCGCGGCGGCGCAGGAAGGCCGCGAAAGAGGCCGGGTGCTCGCGCCTGAGACGCAAAAAAACGCGCTCCGGGCTGTCGCCCGCGGATAGAGGGCAGGTGAACTGCTGCGTGAGATTCGCCTGATAAATGTCGCCCGCGTAGATGTGACGCTTGATGCGGCGGACGGCCGCCGCGTAGTCGGCGCGCGTGAAGTTCGACGCGGCCACGGTCATCCGCTCAAGGTGTCGGTCGTCGTCCTTCTCAACGTCGTTGCGGCCTGCGTCCCGGCGCGCTTCATCGAGCGCGGCGCGGGCGCGCGCCAGTTGTTCCTCCCCGGCAACGCTGGTGAGATAGGTGAATCCGCGCGCGTAATCGTGGACGACGAGCGTGTCGTAGAAGGCGAGCGCGGCGTCGTCCTCGGGCGCGGCGAGACTTGCGGGGGCATGGCTACGCAGGCGTTGAAACCCGCGCGCGAGATCATAGGAGAAACTGCCGATGCACGCCCCACCGGCGACGGGCAGTTGAGATTCGTGCGCCCGCGCCCGCACGCGGTAACGCGCGAGCCGTTCATCGAGCCGCGACAGGAGCGAGCCGCGTTCGACGCCCGCCGAAGTCTCCCCGCGTCGCCGGATGATCAGTTCGTCGCCGCGCGCTTCAATCGTCTCGAAAGGGTCGAAACCGGCGATCAGAAAACGCGCCTCGTCCGCGCCCCGCGCGCCGCCGCTGTCGAGAATCTGCACGCGCCGCTCCGGCGCGAGTTGCAGCAACGCGCGCAAGAGCTCATCGGCTGTGAAGGATAATTCAAGCACTGTTGCCGCCGGCCGCATCGTGATGTTGTTCGCGTCACGCATCGCACAAACTCACAACCAGGGCGGCAACTCTGTCCACGGCTCACGAGGCGAGTTGATAAATGGCCGGGCGATATTTCGGCGGGGGGATAGGCTTGCCTTCGGCGCGCGCCGCTTCGAGCCAGAGTGATTTCGCGATCTCGACCTCCGCCAACGCTTCAGCCGGAGTCGCACCGAAAGCAGAACAATATTCGAGATCGGGGATGTCCGCGATGTAGCCGCCGTCTTCTTCGCTGTAAAAAATGTTGATGTGGTAATCCTTCATGGCTCGTCTCCCAACTCCAAATTATACCTCTCGACAAGATGAAGGAACTGCTGAATCTGATACGGCTTGGCTTTGCCGTTTACCTCTTACAGATTGACCATCTCTCGAACCTCTGGATGAGTAAAGATGTGACGGCTGCCGTTGACGCGCGACCGCGCGAAAGCCGAAGGCTTCCACCAGCGTCGTCGTTTCATTGAATCGAACATTCTTCGATCCGGCTAAAACCTTCTCTAAGATTTTTCGCTTCTTCATTCTGCGGCCGCGGCCAGAGCTTCCGCTTGCAGTCTCTTGCCGAGCGAGGCGCGCCAGTGTGTTTCGAGTTCGTTGACGTTTTGCGAGACGGCGGGCTGCGCGTCCACGCCGATGCGAAGCTCCGCGCCGCCGACGCGCCCGATGATCGAGAGCGGGCAACCGTGCGCGGCGGCGATCTCTTCGATGCGCGCCCGCGCCGTTTCGGCGAAGCTGACGACGATGCGCGAGGGCGTTTCGGCGAAGAGTTGGGCGGCGACGGGGAGCGCGCCGGAGAGTTCAACCGTTGCGCCGATGGAGGGACGGTTGAGAGTGGAGAAGCAGCTTTCGGCGAGCGCGATGGAGAGGCCGCCGTCGGCGCAGTCGTGCGCGGAGCGGAGCAAGCCTTCGTCGGCGGCTTGGAGGCAAGCGGCCTGCACGGCCTGTTCGAGTTTGAGATCGAGCGTGGCGAGGCGTCCGGCTCGTAGCATCTCAACGGTGGTGCGCCCTTCGACGGTGGCGGCGTATTCGCTGATGCTCAGGTCGTCGTGCGTCTCGCCGAGGAGCGCGACGAGGTCGCCCCCGGTTTTGAAGCCGGGTTGGATGATGCGGCGCACGTCTTCGATGATGCCGACCATGCCGATGACGGGCGTGGGCAGGATGCCGCGCCCTTCGGTTTCGTTGTAGAAGGAGACGTTGCCGGAGATAACGGGCGTGTCGAAGGCGCGGCAGGCTTCCGCCATGCCGTCAATCGTCTCGGAGAACGCCCACATCACTTCGGGGCGTTCGGGCGAAGGGAAGTTGAGACAGTTGGTGACGGCGAGCGGCCGCGCGCCGACGCACACGACGTTGCGCGCCGCCTCGGCGACGATCTGGCGCGCGCCCTCGCGCGGGTCTGCGGCCGAGTAGCGGCCGTTGCCGTCGAGACACATGGCGAGCGCGCGGCGCGTCTCCTTGATGCGCACGATGGCCGCGTCCGCGCCGGGCAAGATGGCCGTGTTCGTGCGCACCATGTGGTCGTACTGCCGGTAGACCCATTCCTTCGAAGCGATGTTCGGCGCGGCCAGCAATTTCAGAAACGACTCGTTGTGATCCGCGTCGGCGGCAGCGGCGGCAAACGGCTCCGACGCCGAAAGGATCGAGTCGAGTTCCTCCGAACCCTCAACCGTCTCGCTCAAAGAAGGAGTGTCCCCCACACGCGAAACGCCCCCGGCCTCATCAACAGAGACACCTGCATCAACGTAGACACTTGCATCGACGGAGACACTTGCATCAACGGAGACGCCTTCATCGACGGAGGCGGCTTCTTCATCCCTCATCCCTCCGCCCTCATCCCTCGATTCGCCGCCCTCATCCCTCGATTCGGGCGCGCGCATCGGTCGTTCGTAGACGGGAGCTTCGTCCGTGAGGTAGCCGACCGGGATGTCCGCGACCGTCCCTTCGTGATACATCAGTTGGACGTTCCCCGTGTCCGTCACGCGACCGATGACCACGGCGTCAAGCTCCCAGTGCTTGAAGATGTCCACCACCTGCCGCTCGCGTCCCTTGTGCGCCACGATGAGCATGCGCTCCTGCGACTCGGACAACATGATCTCGTAGGCCGACATGCCCTGCTCGCGTTGCGGCACGAGCGTGAGATCGATTTCGAGTCCCGTTCCGGCGCGCGCCGCCATCTCGCACGAAGAGGAGGTCAGCCCGGCCGCGCCCATGTCCTGAATCCCGGCGACCGCGCCGCTGCGCATCACTTCGAGGCACGCTTCGAGCAGAAGTTTTTCGAGGAACGGGTCGCCCACCTGCACGGTCGGGCGTTTCTCCAGAGCCTCGTCGTCAAACTCGGCGGAGGCCATCGTCGCGCCGTGGATGCCGTCGCGCCCCGTCTTCGCGCCGACGTACAGGACGGGATTGCCGACCCCGACGGCGCGCCCGTAGAAGATTTGATCGCGGCGCACGAGGCCGAGCGCGAAGGCGTTGACGAGCGGGTTCAGGGCGTAAGCGTCGTCGAAAGCTACTTCGCCGCCGATGGTCGGCACGCCGAAGGCGTTCCCGTAGTGCGCGATGCCGGCGACGACCCCGGCGAGCAAGGCGCGGTTGCGCCGCCCGTTCGATTCATTATCGAGCGTGCCGAAGCGGATGCTGTTCATGGCGGCGATGGGGCGCGCGCCCATCGTGAAGATGTCGCGCAGGATGCCGCCGACGCCGGTCGCCGCGCCCTGAAACGGCTCGATGAAAGAAGGGTGATTGTGCGACTCGACTTTGAAGGCCGCGCACCAGCCGTCGCCCACGTCAACCACGCCCGCGTTCTCGCCCGGCGGCACGACGACGCGCTCGTTTCTCGTCGGCAGCCGTTTAAGATGCACGCGCGAGGATTTGTAGGAACAGTGCTCCGACCACATCACGGAAAAAATTCCGAGTTCGACGAACGTCGGCTCGCGCCCCATCAACTCCACGATGCGCGCATATTCTTTCTCCGTCAGATTGTGTGCGGAGACGACTTCAGGCGTGATTTGATTCATGATTCAAGTGACGGGTGACAGGTGACGGGTGACGGGATGAAGACAAAGTATTTCGCTTTTAACTTGTCGCCTGTCACTTGTCGCCCGTCACTACCTTCTCTATCGCTTCGCGAAGCTCGGCGACTTTGATGATGCCGAAGTGTTTGTAGGCGAGTTTGCCTTGCCGGTCGAAGATAAAAGTGGCGGGCAGTTCGCCGCCCCACGCCGGGTCAACCTGCGCGATGGCCGCTTCCGTGTCGGCCGCGTTCAACAGGTAGGCGGGCATCGCCGTGGCGCGCATCTCGCGCAGGAAGCCGGGCACGGCCGTCTTGATGTCCGACACGTCGTCGGCCGAGACGAGGGCGAACTCAAGCCCGCGCCCGCGATACTCCGCCTCGATTTTAACGAGGTCGGGAAATTCCTTGCGGCAGGGAACGCACCACGTCGCCCAGAAGTTCAAGAGCAACGGCCGCGCCGCCTCCGCGTCGCCGCGCTGCAATAGACGCTTGAGAGCGTCGGCGTCGAGTTCCGTCACGGGCGCGAGCGCGGAGGCTTCGGGCGCGCCGTTGCGTTTCCCGGCCGTCACGCCCTTGCCGCGTGGCCGCGACGGGCGCGCCTTGCGCTGCGCGCCGCTTCCGCCTCGGCGGCTGCTCCCGTCATTCGCAAGTGCGTGCGCCGCGCGCGGGCGCGCCGTCGAGTCGAACGCGCCCGCGCCGGAGAGCGCGAGCATGAGGGCTAAAGCGAGTTTCTTCTTCATCATGTCGGTTAGAAAAGAGAGGCAAGATTAACAGCGGCGATAAAGCAGTGACAAGCGACGAACTCGCGAATCTTCAATCGTCGATCTTGAATAGACTAAAAGCCGCGAATCGTGAATCGTGAATACTTTCAAGCCGGTTCTTTCGCTTCACGATTCATGATTCACTTTTTCCAGTGTGAACTGCCAGAGCATACGGTCTTCCCGCGAGTCGTAGCGGTGCGTGGCGTCGGCGACGCGCCAGTAGCCCATGTGTCGCCAGCGTCCGACGGCGAGTTTGTTGAAGAGGGGGACGGCGTGGCCGCTTTCGATGGCCGCGAGGAGAGCGCGGTTGGCGGGCGTCAGGTGTTGGTCGCCGCGTCGTCCCGCGCCGGTGTACCGGATGCGGCGGCCGCTCGCGTCCGCGTGCGCGTCCGGGTAGCAGGGATTGATGCGCCCGAAATCGGTCAGCAGCGAGACGAGACGCCCGCGGCGTTGATAGACGCCGTTGCGGATGCGGTGCGTGCGCTGAACTTCCGCCCATGTCAGAATTTCGTCCGCCGACTCGGCATCAATCATGGCAAAATTCAACCCCGTGAAATTAGACGATGAACGCGGAATGATGAAGGGGCAGTAGTCCGTGGTCAGTAGTCAGTTGTCAGTTGCATGTGCCTATCACGCAAGTTACTAAAGATGGTTTTGAACAACTGACGACGGACTACTGACTACTGACAACGGACAACTGACCGCTGCCCCTCAGTTCTGCGCCTGCATCAGCGCGACGGCCTGGTGCAATTCCGCCAGGGTGCTGATGGGGCCGTGGACGCCGACGACGCGTTCGACGGCGAGGCCGGACTTCTTGAGCCACGCGGCGAAGTGCGCGGTGGTGGCGTTGCCTGGCGTGATGCGCCCGTCTTCGGGACGATTCAGGAGGTCGCCCTGAAAGATGAGCTTCTCTTTCGGCAAATAGGCGACGATCATCTCGTCCATGTGCGGCCCTGAGCCGATGTCGTAAAGCTCCACGGTCTGCGCGCCGTCGGTGAAGACGCGCTTGCCGTTTTGCAAAGTTTCGAGCGAGAGCGGGCGGGGCGAGCGCGTGAGCGTGTCGGGGTTGAGGGTGAAGTTACGCGCGGCGGCGACGCGCTCGAAGAAGGGACGCAGGCCGGGCGTCGTGATGATCGTCGCGCCCTCGGCGATGTAGGTGCGGACGCCGCCGGCGTGGTCGTCGTGGTGATGCGTGACGGCCGCGTACTTGATGGGCTTGCCCGGCATCAGTTCTTTCACCCGCCCGATCACTTCGCGCGAGGTGTTGTCGCCGCCGGGCGTCTCGATGACCATGACGTGATCCGCGAAGCCGACGGCGAGCACGTTGTAGCCGCCCCCGCGAATCATGTAGACGTTTTCCGCAAGTTTGTTGACGGGAGGGGCTTCGACCGGCGCGGCGGCGGCGGCGGGCGGCGCGGCGAAGCCCGCGGGCGCTTTGAACTGCTCGTCGCCGTAGGTCTTGTTGAAGGCCACTTCGACGTAGGGAATTTCTTCCACCACCTCGCCCATGATCCGCGTGACGCGCGCGGTCGGCACTTGAAATTGTTCGACGGCGCGGTGGCCGGGAAAGATGATCTCCTGCGTCGAGTCGCCGAAGTAAGGGTCGCTCCCAAGCAGTTCAAACTTCGAGACGAGGTGCGTCTTCGCGTCCAAGTAGATGGTGATCTGCATGCCTTCCTCGCTGGCATAAGTGATCAGATCGTGCGGGCGGTTGTCGAAATTCGCGCGACCGAGGGAACGCACCTGCACGGCGCGTTCGTGCGCGCTGATGAGCAGATTTTGCGGCAGCCAGCGAAGGCGTCCGCGCAACGCTTGAGGCGGGACGGCCTGCGTGGAATTAACGCGCCGTTCGAGGAAGGAGACGCGCGCCGCGTCTTTGCCGTTCGTCATCACGCCCCAATGCCAGTTGAAGCCGCCGGGGTAGCTGCCTTTGTTGTCGTGATAAAGCCGCCCGCGCCGCGGCTCAAGGATGAGCGTGCCGCCGAGAGGCGTGCGCTCGTAGGGCGCGGCGGCGCGGCGGCTCTGGTGGCGGTGGACGGTGTGGCCTTCGTGGCGGATGGTGAAATTTTCAATCGTGCGCAGGGCGTCGAGTCCGCCATAGGCGGCGAGGCCGGCGTCGAGCACGCGCCGCGCCTCGCGGTACGACTGTTCGGAAGCCGTCAACTCCCTGGTTTGACTGAACGAGAAGGATGCCGCGAGCGCGATGAAGAGAGCGAGACGAAACGCGATTTTCGAGGTACGCATCAACGAAATTTCTCCTTGTTGGTGTGAAAACGCCCGGCGGGAGACAAAACGTGCCTGGCCGTGTTGACTACTAAATACTGGCAAGGCGGTGCGGAAGTTCCTGAAAATATTTTTAAGCGGCGGCGGCCGCCAGCGTCGCGGCGAGCGAGTGGAAGAGGCCGCGCCCGTCCGAGGAGCCGAGCAAATCTTCGCAGGCGCGCTCCGGGTGCGGCATCATCCCGACGACGTTGCGCGCGCGGTTGCAGATGCCCGCGATGTTGTCGCGCGCGCCGTTGGGGTTGGCCGCGCTCGTCGCGCGCCCTTCGGGGTCGCAGTAGCGAAAGATGATGCGGTTTTCGCTCTGGAGTTCCGCCAGCGTCTCGTCGTCGCACACGTAGTTGCCTTCGGCGTGCGCGACGGGCAGGCTCAAAACCTGCCCGCCCTTGAGTTCGTTCGTGAAGGGCGTGTCGGCACGTTCCACGCGGACGCGGACGTGCCGGCAAATGAAGTGCAGGTCGCGATTGCGGATGAGCGCGCCGGGGAGCAGCCCCGCTTCGCACAAAATTTGAAAGCCGTTGCAGATGCCGAGCACGAGTCCGCCGCGCGCCGCGAACTCGCGCACGCTCGACATGACCGGCGAGAAAGAGGCGAGCGCGCCCACGCGCAGGTAGTCGCCGTAGGAGAAGCCGCCGGGAATGATCAGCGCGTCGTACTCCGAGAGGTCGGTTTCGCGGTGCCAGATGAAAGAGACCGGCTGGCCGACGTGTTTCGAGATGACGTGGTAAGCGTCGTGGTCGCAGTTCGAGCCGGGGAAAACGATAACGCCGAATTTCATGCTTCTATCTCCACATGGTAATCTTCGATGACGGGATTGAAAGAGGTTTCGCGGGCGGGCAGAGAAGCCTGTTTCGCCAGACCTGCCTCGCGTATCCGCTGTGTCGCTAATACCTTACCGCATTTCATAATTCTCTAAATCTTCTCGCTACGTTCGTAAACGGACGTAGCAAGACAATCATCGTCAGAGGAAATTGTATACGAGTACGCCCGATACCTTCACGGGCTGGCCTGATAGTCTCGTCGGGGAAAGTCTTGCTTTGTATGCCGCTTCGACTGCCGCCTGTTGCAGTTGCTCAGGCCCGCTGACTGCCTCAGCCTTGATAATCTTCCCATCTTCGTCAGCCAGAATTTGAACCGACACGGTGCCTTTTATTCCACGCGCCTCCTTCGGCCAGACGGGGTTGGGCTTCGAAACGGCCTTTCCATTCAATATCCCCGCGGATATGGGCGCCAACGGGCGTACCTCGTAGTCGGGTGGCGCTTTCATCAACGCCGCCTCCGGCTCCCCGAATGTGACACTCACCGGCTCGTAGACGACGAATGCCTTCCCGCCCGAATAGCGCACCGTTTTGAGTGGCGTCCTGCCGAGTTCAGGAGCGTAATAAAGGTCTCTGTCCCGCACGCCCTGCTCCTTGTGCCTCTGACGGATGATGTACACCGTGTAGCCGAGGATTTGCTCTGTGCCTGCAAAGTTCGGGTCTGCCCTCAGACTTTCAGCGGTTGGAAGTGTCCCACCTGACGCTTCCGGCGGAGAGCCGAACCTTTTGACCAGCTTCTTATCCTTGCTCTGGACGTTAAAGCCGCCCCGCCCGCTCTCGTAGATGTAGTCGCTGGAAACTGTTCCATCTTGCTCCCGACTAATCTCGCGCACGCTGCCGTCCGAAGAGACGTAACGGGTAGTCTCTGAGACTTCCTGCTTACCGTCCGGCTTCGTCACGGTAACACGGCTGACGAGTGTGAAGGTCGGGTGCTTCGCCTGTTGTTGGGCTGATGTCGGCGCAGACAATAATGTAACGAAAGCAAATGACAGACCTAAGAGAACAATGGCTCGCATGTTTCCTCCGAATGGGCGAAATGTTGTTTGTGCAGAATGATTATCGGTTCAGTAGTACTTGATGGTGCGGTAATACACGCTGTACGGCTGATACCCTTCTTGACCGTCCTTGTTGCCCCACTTTGAAGAGACCCGCTTAGTCCAATTCCCCTTAGAATCAAACTCATAACTGAAAATGTATTTGCTCCTGACTGAATTATCTTTAGGCTCGTAAATGACCTCCGCTATTTCATTCCCTTTATCATCAAGCGTGTATAGGTACTTCTGATTGAGCGAACCGTTCGCGGAGTAAACCAACTTCTCCTTTTGATTGCCTCTGTAGTGATAGACGTATCGCAGCCACGGTTCGCCGTTGTTCATGTGCCAAGCCTTCTCAATCAATCGCCCGTTATCATCGTATTTGAATTTGAATTTATACGAGTATCGCGAGTCATACTTCGGCTTCGTCTCGCCCGGAGTAGAGGCAATCATCATCGGTGGCGGATTATATTCACGCTGGATACTCCCAATATCAGAGACACGGTCGCCGTCCAAGTAGCCGTAAACTGTTATATCCGATGGGTTGCCTTTGTAATCGTAAGACTCACGCTTGGTGAGATTTCCTTGCTCGTTGTAATAATCCATCGAAGCGGGCTTACGCGCTTGTACCGACCATGTGCCGGACAGGTCTTCGCTTTCGGTAAAGACGGTCTTCACTTTGCCTTTCAGCCCTTCGTCTTCGGCGTCGGACTTCAACCTCTTGGCTATCGGCTCTTGCGGCAGCGGGCTGGGCATCGCCGCAGCGACTTTCTGCTTCATCGCCGCTTCAACGTCGGCGGGTGTCAGCACCTTAAAGGATTCAAGGATTTCGTTTGTTGATTCCGTGAGCTTTGGCTCTTTCTTGTGTACGGCTGTGATTTGATAAATCCTGTCGCCGACAGCATAGACCCTGTTTATAACGAAGAATTGCGGGAACTCGATGCGTATCTCGCGCCCCGGATTACCTGACAGCGTAATGTCGGTGTTGTTCAGCACTGTGCCGTTCTTACTTCCCGCTTGGGCAACCACTCCCTCGCTTATAATGCGAAGAAACTCTTTGCCGTCCGCAGCCGCATTAGGCGTCTTGTTTTTATCAATGTAGGAGACTTCAAACTGCGCCCCGTCAAGTTTCCACGAATAAGAATCTCCGGCTGTGACTTTGCCCTTCGGGGTGTCGAAAGAGATGCCCCTAAAGCCGGATATTTGTTGCGCCAGAGCAATCGTGAAACGGCCTTCGAGTGAGGTGAATGTTTCGGAACTCTTTAGGCTCGATGGCGGAGGCGAATTCCGGCTCTCCACCTTGAAGCCCTGCGCGGAAGTGAGCGTCGGGCAACTAAGGAAAAGTATAAGTAGTAAAGAGTATCGGGTGAGGTATTTCATGTTTGGCTTATGTTATTGAAGCATGAAGTCGAAAGTAATTACGCCCGCTACTTTAACGGGCCTGCCATTCAACAGCGTCGGGGTGAAAAGCGTCTTACGCGCTGCCTTCACAGACGCACTATGCAGGAGCGGATGCCCGCCCAGCGCTTGCGCGGCTATCACTTTGCCGGTCTCGTCCACAATTACCTGAATACGCACAGTGCCGGATGCCCGCGCAGCTTTTGCCAGCGGCGGGTATGCGGGTAACGGCTTGCTGACTGCCTTCCCGTTCCGCACTTCGGCCTTGCCGTTCTTACCCACTACCGCTACAGGCTCGCACTTCGCCCCTTCCTCACACATGCCAAGCACCAACTCATTGTTCTCACGGAAAGTCTCTAGTAGCCGGGAGACTTCGCCGTCCGCCGTCACTTCAACTCTTGCGGAAGTCGGGTCAATATTATCGGCCTGATACTCTTCGTTTTGACCTGATGAGAGCGTGAAACTCTTTAAGAACTTTGACGCGTCAGCCTCGGAAAGGCGGGAAACTTCCACGGGCGCATTTTTGCCGTATGTTGTGGCCGCAACTATGTAGAGTCGGTTCTTCACAACGATAGTCCTACTGATGAGGACATAACCGCCCCCGAACTCTAGTTTATAGATGCGTCCCGGATGCCCCTCGAATGCTTCCTCTTTATCTTCAATCAGGCGAGCATTCATCCCTTTGACGCCACTGTCCCGCACATTTGCCAAGAATGTGTTTAGCCTTTCAGTATTTTCAATAGGCCATGGATAATCAGCGTAAATAACGCTGTACTCGGCCATCGTTCTGACCGTGAATGACCGCATGGGGACACCGCCGTCAGGCGAAGCAACAGTTCGAGTCTCTTCAACAGGCGTTCCCGGAAAGAGAGCGGAGAACACGCCCTCGGCGGAAGAGAATCGCTTCCACGCAGCAGAGTTATGTTCCGCCGTAGGAGAAGGAAGCCGCTCGGCTTGTACGCTACCGTTTTGAGCCGAACAGAACGATGCACAGCCTGTGAGCAACACGAGCAGTAGGGAATAACGTGCGAGGCATTTCGGCGACATAAAAGTTCACCACAGTCGTTGTGTGCCTTTTGTGTGCGGATTTCAGATGAAGGAGACCGGCTGGCCGACGTGTTTCGAGATGACGTGGTAAGCGTCGTGGTCGCAGTTCGAGCCGGGGAAAACGATAACGCCGAATTTCATCCTTACAATCTCCTACTCAATCTCCACGCGATAATCTTCGATGACCGGGTTCGCCAAGACCTCGCGCGCCATCCGCTCGGCCGTCTCGCGGGCGCGGGCGGCGTCGAGCGATTCGTCCAGAGCGATCTCGAAATACTTGCCCTGCCGCACGTCGGCGATGCCGCCGTAGCCCATCAGGCCGACCGAGTTGCGGATGGCCTTTCCCTGCGGGTCGAGCACACCCGATTTCAATGTGACGTAAACTTTTGCTTTCACAGAAACACTCCTCGATAACTCAATCACTTTCCAACTCACCGGCTTCAATTAGCAATTGTCGTTCTATGTTTTCGCCCATGTAAAAACCTGCTGCCTTTAGCTTCAGATGATAAGGTTTAACTTCTGAGATAGCTCCTGCTTCTTTCAGCATATTCAACAGCTTTCCGGTTCTAATGGTCTTGAGTTGCATGTTATTGGCTGTTCTAAAACCTTTGCGCTCATCAATCAATAAAGCTGCCTGTTTGAACTCGGCTTGGGCGATAGCCGCTGCCTCGCCCTCGTCCAAATCCGCTTTCAAAAAGTCCTTGGTAAATTCATTGGCTTCATAACAATCAATGAAAAAACCTTTCATCTCGCCGATGGTTTTTTGTAATCGCCGCTTGCCTTTGGCCGGAGCCTTATAGGCTTCCCGTTTAACTTCGGGTGGGATGAGAATGTATTTGAAAAGATATGGCAAGAACTTTGCCAGCCCTAAACCGACTAATCTCGTAAGCAAAGTATTATCAATAACGGCAAGAGGTAAACCTCCATGCTTAGAGCGTCGGCTCATTACTGTTCTTCGCTTGTTAACCCGCTAAGAGCTACGAGACCCAGAGCGATGCCAGCAATCCAACCGAGCGCGGTTAAATCATCTTTACGCTTCTTACTACGAATTTGATTAAGCACGGTCAGTAATGATGCTTCATGAGCTGTCGGCTGCGACCTGTTGAAGTGAACGACCTGATCGGCAGGAATATTTTGAACGGGAACACCTTGCTCTATCAGAGCAATAACGGGCTTGCCGGCTCGCGCAGCAGCTTGCACTTCGAGGTTGACAAGATTAACCGCGGCTATCTGTGAAGTACTAGTCACCAAAGCAATGACGGCGTCGCTCTCTTTGATCTTGGCGCGAATGTCCATACTAATGCTGCCACGCGTTGCTTGGGTACGGTCAGGTAGCAGAATAGAAATATCATAAGCAGCCGCAACCGCCCGTAGCCGTGCCGCAATCGGAGCATCCAACTGCCCAACCGCATAACTAAGAAAAACCTTCATAGCAGTTTCCTAATTTAGAGAGGTCATAATTTTAGCTCTAAATCGTTATCGAGTCGAACACGCGCGCGAAAACTTTATCGACGTTGCGCAGGTAAGTGTCGAGCGCGAAGGCGCGTTCGATCTGTTCGCGCGAGAGATGCGCGGTGATGTCGGCGTCGGCGAGAACGCGCGTGCGAAAGTCGCCGCCTTCGTCCCAGGTCTTCATGGCGTTGCGCTGCGCCCACTCGTAAGCCTGTTCGCGCGAGACTCCGGCTTGCGTGAGGGCGAGCAGGAGTTGGCCGCTGAAGACGAGGCCGCGCGTGGCGTTCAGGTTTTCGAGCATGCGCGCCGGGTAGACGACGAGCGTGTCGATGAGCGACGCGGCACGGGCTAGCATGTAGTCGAGCGTGATGCTCGCGTCGGGGAGCGCGACGCGCTCGGCCGACGAGTGGGAGATGTCGCGCTCGTGCCAGAGGGCGACGGATTCCAGACCGGCCACCGCGTAGCCGCGCACGAGGCGCGCCATGCCGCAGATGCGCTCCGAGAGGATCGGGTTGCGCTTGTGCGGCATGGCCGACGATCCTTTCTGCCCGCGCTTAAAACGCTCCTCGGCCTCGCGCACCTCGGTGCGCTGCCAGTGGCGTATCTGCAAAGCGAACTTATCGAGCGAAGAGGCGATGAGGGCGAGCGTCGAGAGGTATTCGGCGTAGTTGTCGCGCTGGATGATCTGCGTGGAGACGGGCGCGGCGGCGAGACCGAGACGGGCGCAGACGCGCTCCTCGACTTCCGGGTCGAGATGAGCGAACGCGCCGACCGCGCCGCTGATCTTGCCGACGGCGATGGCGGCGCGCGCCCGCACGAGCCGCCCGCGGTTGCGCCGCATCTCGTCGAACCAGAGCGCGAAGGTGAGGCCGAATGAGGTCGGCTCGGCATGGACGCCGTGCGTGCGGCCGATCTGCGGCGTGTCTTTGAACTCGACGGCGCGACGCCGCAAGACGGCGAGCAGCGCGTCGATTCTCGTGAGCAGCAGGTCGCAAGCGTCGCGCAGTTGGAGCGCGTTCGCCGTGTCCACCACGTCGGAAGAGGTAAGGCCGTAATGCACGAAGCGCGCGGCCTCGCCGATGTTCTCGGCGAGCGCGGTGGTGAAGGCGATCACGTCGTGGTCGGTGGTGCGCTCGATCTCGTTGATGCGTTCGACGGTGAACGCGGCGCGCGCCTTGATCTCCGCGAGCGCGCCGGGCGGGATCGTGCCCATCTCGGCGTGAACTTCGCAGACGGCCAACTCCACGTCGAGCCACTTCTGAAACTTCGCCGCCTCCGACCAGAGCGCGCCCATTTCGGGCAGTGTGTATCTTGCTATCATGCCGGAATCAATGCTTATCCTGCTTGTCTTCCCAAGCGGCCGTTCGTTCGTTGAGGCGGAGAGACTGTTTATGCAGGCTGGTCGTCAGCCGCCACCCGACGGAGACCGGCTGCCGCGGGGCGTCTGTGCCGTCGTCCCACTCGTTGAGTTTCACGCCGGGACGCTTGCGCACGCTGCGGACGATGATGCCGCGCGCGCTCTCGATGCCCACGCGCGTGATCTCCACGCTTTCATTAAATTCGTCGGAGTCGAGAATGGGGATTTTCATGCCGCGCCGCACCCCGCGGTCGCTGCCCGCGTTGATCGTGACGGGCGTGACGGACTCGTTCCACCATTCGTTTTCCGGGTCGATCTCCGTATAGCTTTTACCGACTTTCGTAATGACGGCGTCAATCGGGCGACGCACGAATTTGCGGTACTCTGTCGGCACGGTCGGGAGCACGGCGGTCGGTCGCTGTTCGTCTTCGCTGTGTAGGAGAAAACTGTCTCCGAAGATCACGTCGCTTCGGTGCGCGTCGAGGCCGGCGACGTAATCGCAAAAGTCGGGGACGGACTCCTCTTCGATGAGGTAACGCTGCTCGCCCCACTTGACCTTCACGAGCTTGCGCTTATTCCGCGCGCCGGGAAGCCGCCGGGAAACTATTTCGATGTGCGACGGCGAATCCGCAACAACATCGCCGTAGTCGAGATCGTCAACGTTCGCCATGCAGGTGTTGACGCTGAAAAAGACGAACCCGCCTCCCGGCGACCAGCGGAACGCGTGCAGGCGCACGGACATGTCTAATTGATAATCTCCCGCGTCAGTCGCCGCGCCGCGCTCGGCTTCGATCCGCTGCCAACGGTTGCGCGCCTCGGCCGCCTGTTCCGCCGTGTACCTGTTCGAGTCAAAGCCCCACGGCTCGCCGACGCCGTTCATCCAACGCCCGCGCTCGTCCAACCCCGCCTCTTGCGCGGCGGCGGATGAAATCAACAGGCAGAGACCGAGAATGGTCAACGGAATGGCGAATCTGCGCATGGCCTAGTCCTCCCGCCGCTCACGAGGCAAAATCGGATAACGGCATGTGAGTCTCATCAACTTATCTCAGCGCGTTCGAGTTCACCGCGTAACGCGCGAGCTGCCAGCGTCCCTGTCGTTCGACGAGGGTGAAAGTTTCAATGGCGTCGGCGCGCTCGAACTTGGTGTTGTAGCCGACGACGAGCGTGCGGCCGGCCGGCTGCGCGTCGCCGCCCGCGGCGCGTTCCTGCGCGCTCAGTTGGGCGCGGCCGAGGACGCCGCCGAGGGCGTTGCGGAGGCGTTCGAGATTCGCGCGGCTCTCTTCGGCGCGCGCCGTCTGCCGCCACTCGTCCGCCGCTTCCGCGTAAATCTTATCGTAATCGCCCCGCGACAGGTCGGCGGTCATGCCGTCGATTGCGGCTTGCGCCCCGGCGGGCAGCCCGCTCTGCTTGTGCCCGACGCCGCAGCCCGCCGCCGCGAACACGAGAGACAGAAACAGCAGCGCGCCGGGCGCGACGAAACGCGCGTTCATAACTCGATCCACGGGGTCGGCTCTTTGGGGAACGAGAGCGTGATCTTGGTGTCGGTGGAAAAGAGCGAGCCGCGTTCCTGCAAGGCCACTTCGGCCGAGAGCTTGGCGACGTAAGGATTGTTGGCGCGCTGCGAGAGGTGCGCGAGGACGATGTGTTCCGCGCCGCCGTCGTAGTCGTCGCGCAACCAGAGGGCGATGTCCTCGTTCGAGAGATGCCCGGTGCGCGACAGGATTCGCTGCTTCAACTCCCACGGGTAGACGCTGCACGCCTTGAGCATGTCGCGGCTGTGATTCGACTCGATGATGACGGCGGCGCAGCCGCGCAAACGCTCGTTGATGAGCGTGGTGATGTGTCCGAAGTCCATCAGCGTGGCGACGCAGACGCCGTCGTGTCTGGCGGTGAAGCCGAAGTTGTCGGCCGCATCGTGCGGGATGGTGAAGGGGTGAAAGTCGATCTCGCCGATGCGGAAGTCGTGGCTGGAAGAGATTTCCACGGTGCGGTCGCGCAGCACGTCGGCGCGCTTGCGCGGTTCGTCGCGCGTCACCGCGCCTTCGCGGTCGCCGATGTAGGCCTCGCGCGTCTCGCCGGAAATATAGACGGGGCAGGAGAGAGTTTTCAGGAGCACGCGCAGGCCGCCCGCGTGGTCGCCGTGCTCGTGCGTGATGATCACGCCGTCGAGCGAGGCGGCGTCGCAGCCGACGAACGCGAGACGGCGCACGATCTCCTTCGCGCTCATCCCCGCATCCACCAGCACGCGCGTCTCACCCGCGCAAATCAGCACGGCGTTTCCGGACGAGCCACTTCCGAGGACGGTAAATTTCATCAGGTTTCAAGTTTCAAGTTTCAAGTTTCAGGTCTGAAGTTAATTCGGTCTTTAACTTGAAACCTGAAACTTGAAACTTGAAACCTTATATTTCCAATCGCGAGCGTTCCACTTTGAAGCCGTTGAGGTTGCCGAGCGCGCCGAGGGCGAGCGCGCCGGAGGTGAAGCGGGCGCGGGCGACGCGCTGCATATCTTCGGGCGTGACGGCTTCGAGGCGCGCGATGATCTCGTCGGGCGAGATGCGGCGGCCGTGCGTGATCTCCTGACGGGCGAGCGAACCGGCGCGCGCGCTCGTCGATTCGAGGCCGAGCAGGATCGAGGCGACGGCCTGATCCTTCGCCAGTTGCAATTCTTCGCCGCTGATGGGTTCGCGCACGACGCGGCGCAGTTCGGCGAGGGCGAGGTCGAGCACCTCGTCGAGTTGCGCGGGCGATGTGCCGGCGTAGATTTGAAAGACACCGGCGTCGGTGAAACCGCTCGCCGCCGCGCCGACCGAGTAGGCGAGGCCGCGCTCCTCGCGCACCGACTGCCAGAGGCGGCTCGAAGTGCCGCCGCCGATCACCGAGCCGAGCAGGGAGGCCGCGTAGCGGTCTTCGTCGCGGGCGGAAGGCCAGGGGGCGGCGAGAATCAGGTGCGCCTGTTCGAGTTCGCGTTTGCGCTGGAGCAGGATGGGCGCGGCGGGGCGGGGCGCGTCCGCGTTCGGTTCCGCCATGGACGAATGCTGCGCCGAAGACCGTGTTGAATGAGCCGGGGCGTGCGGTTCGGTCGTCAGGCGGGAGGCGGCGAAGGCGCGTTCGGCCAGTTCGACGAGTTCCGCGTGCACGACTTGCCCGGCCGCGGCGATCACGAAGTTGCGCGGGCTATAGGCTGCGCGGTGAAACTCAAGGGTGCGCGCGCGGTCGAAGGAGGAGACGGTTTCGGGCGTGCCTTCGATGGGGCGGCCGAGCGCGTGGTCGGGGAAATAGGCGGCGTGGAAGAGTTCGCCGAGGAATTCTTCGGGCGAGTCTTCCACCATCTTCATCTCTTCGATGATGACTTTCTGCTCGCGTTCGAGTTCGCGTTCGTCGAAGCGCGGGCTGAGCAGCATGTCGGAGAGCAGATCGAAGGCTTGCCCGACGGCGCGATCCACCACTTTGAGCGCGAAGCCGGTCATCTCGTGCGAGGTGTAGGCGTCGAAATTGCCGCCGAGGCGGTCGCTCTCGACCGCGATGTCCATGACGCTGCGCCGCTCCGTGCCCTTGAAGACGGCGTGTTCGATGAAGTGGCAGATACCGTTGAAATCGGGCGTTTCGTGGCGCGAGCCGCGCTTGATCCAGATGCCGACGGTGGCCGAGCGCAAGCCCGGCATGTGCTCGGTCAGGACGGTCGCGCCGCAGGCAAGTTTGGTTGAGGCTATTGCTTCGGTCATTTGATGGAACTTAGATGCGAAAATTTTTGACGGGTTGGTGATCACTTTTGCAGTAAGGAGCATCGTAGCATGTGAACGAGAATCGGGGCAAACACGTGCCGGAGACAGGTCGGCCGGGGGCAAACCGCCTGCTTGACAGGGTTTGCCGGTTGACGGAAAATAGCCACCTTCGCGCTCAAGCGGGTTTCGGCCGGTGTTCGGGCACAAGAGGCTCGTGCGGCGTTTACGGCTTTGCGATTTTGACCGTGCTGCTTTTTTTAGTCTCCCGTGCCGCTTCGTCCAGTGGACAAAAGAATAGACGCTTGAGGGCGCGCTCCTGAACGTGCAGACGAAGGATGCGCCCGGAGGTTTTGGTGCGATGAGAAAAACACACTCGCGCATGAGTTTGACGCTCCTGTTCGCGCTGTTCCTGTTTGCCGAGGCGACCGCCCTCGCGACTCCGGCGGCGGCGGCTCGCGGAAGCAAGCTCGGAATCGTCAGCGGTTCGGTGCGCGACCATCAGGGCAGGCCGCTCGCGGGCGCGCTCGTGCAGCTATTGCGCGACGGCGCGAACCACGTCACCAAACAGACCCGCACCGCCGCCGACGGCACGTTCACCGCTCGCATCGCGCCCGGTCGCTACCTCCTGACCGCGCTCGCCGAAGGCTTCAACGCCACCACCTTCAACGCCGTTCAGGTCAACCCGTCCGACGAACTCGTCTATCGCTTCAACCTCGAACCGCTCGGCCAGGGGCGCACCATGCCGGAGCGCAGGAACGACCGCAACGACCCGAAATGGCGTCTGCGCTCGTCGCATAATCGTCGCTCGATCTTGCAGAACAATGAAGGCGCGGACGCGACCGTCGCCGCGGTTGAAGCGGCGACCGACGAAGACGCGGAAGCGGAGACGGCCGCCGTCGCCGCCGGTGCAAACGACGCGGGCAACTGGACGGGCGACCGTCGCAACGCGCACGGCGTGGTGGAAACTTACACCGCCGCGTCGGCCGACCCCGATGCGCCCGTCCACGCGGGCACGAATTTCGCCGTTTCCGTGCCGGCGGCCGAGGGGCTTAATTTGATCTTCGCCGGCCAACTCGCCTCCAACGGGTTGAGGCGTCTGGAAACCACCGGCCGCTTCCGCGCGGGCACGCGCCACCTGTTCAGCGCAACGGTCGGCGGCGCAAACTTGCCGCTCGCCTTCAACTCCACGGCCGACTCATCGGACGCGCGCTCGCTCAAACAGGTCTCCGTGCGCGCCGTTGACGAATGGGTCGTGCGCGAGGGCGTGGTCGTCGTGCTCGGTCTGGATTATTCGCGCTTCACGGGCGCGCAAGGGTCTGCGACGTTCAGCCCGCGCCTCGGCTTTCAGTTTGAGACGGACGCGCGCACGCGCCTGCGCTTCGGCTACGCGCCGGGCGGCGTGAACTCGCAGCCGCAATCGGTGGCGCGCTTCGAAGACGGCGCCATCGTCTTTCCGGAAATGGCCGCGCAGCCGGTCGCGTTCGTTGACGGGCGCGCGCTCGTGGAGCGCAGCCGCCGTTTGGAGTTCGGCGTCGAGCGCGTGTTGGACAACAGTTCGAGCCTGGAGGCGACGGCCTTCTTCGACACCACGGACGGGCGCGGCGTCGGGTTGATGAACATGCCGCTCGGCGCGTTCGACGGCGAACCCGCGACGGAACTCCTGAGCGTCGCCAACCAGCAGGGCGCGGCGCGCGGCTTGAGAGTCGTCTATGCGCGACGCCTCAACAGTTACCTGAAAACTTCCGCCGGTTACTCGTTCGGGCGCGGGCAGCAACTCGCGCCGGGTTTCTCCGCCGCCGCTTCGTCGCCCGGCGAACTCTTCCGCAACGGTTTCTTCCAGACCGTCGCCGCGCAGGTCGAATCGAGTTTCGACACGGGCACCGACGTGCGCACCGTGCTGCGCTTCTCGCCGCGCGCCGCCGTCTTCGCCATCGATCCTTTCGCCGGGCGCGTGGCGGTCTTCGACCCCAGTTTGAGCATCCTCGTCACGCAGGACTTGCCGACCTTCGGCCTGCCCCTGCAAGCCGAGGCCGTGCTCGACGCGCGCAACTTGCTCGACGCGCAAACGAGCATCGAAGACGGCGACATCATCACCGCCCTGAACGCGCACCGCCGTTCCGTGCGCGGGGGAATTTCAGTCCGCTTCTAAATCCGAAAGTAGGCCGGGGAGTATGTAGGCAAAAGCGCACAGGCGTGAAATTTTTCGCCCGTCAGCTTTTGCCTTTCCTTTTGTCGCGCGCCGCTTCGGTTATCTCGCGCGGCGCGCGCTTCGCGGCAAAAGCCCGCACACGTCTACTTTTTTCCGAAAACTTGGATAAATGCAAAAAGTTGGATTTAAGTTCGTCCGACTTCACAGGGCGCGGCGGACGCCGGATTTAGCGTCCGGCGACGGAAATCAGCTTTTGCATGAGCGATGCGACGCCGGTGCGCACGGCTCGCGTGCGGGTGGCGGAAGCGGCTTTGTTTCCCCGCCCGACTGGAACATCAATTGCCTTTGTTTTGTCGGTTTAGGGTGTGAAAGGAGCGAAGGCGCGAGATGAAATCGGTGCTGACAACGCGGGCGTGGGTGCTGCTCATAGCGGCCTCTCTCCTCGTCGCCGCCGGCACGCTCAATTTCGCGCAACGCCTGACCCGCACGCCGCCGCCCACCGACGGCGTCGCCTGGGCGCAGACGGACGAAGGCATCTTCGCCCGCGCCGTCGCGCCGAACTCGGCGGCCAGTCGCGCCGGTATCCTCGGCATCGTGGCGGGCGACCGTCTCATCGCCATGAGCAGCGACGAGGAGCACAACGATCCCATCGTCGCCACCGAAGACATCCCCAAGTATCTGGAAGACGCCGCCCACACCGGCCAACGCCTCGGCTACATCATCCAACGCCCCACGGCCGACGGCGGCACGCGCGAGTACTACGTCTACCTCGACAACCTGCAACCCATACCCAATCGCACCACGCGCGACTACTACATCAATTTCATCGGCATCGTCTACCTGCTCGTCGGCCTCTTCGTCTTGTTCAAGCAGGGCGGCCGCGCGCCCTTCGTCATCCATTTCACGACGCTCTGCCTCGCCGCCTTCGTCCTGCATTTCTACAAGCCCGTCGGCTTTTATGAAGACTTAGACCTCGCCGTCTCTTTCCTCGACGATGCGGCCTACGTTCTCTTCGCGCCGCTCTTTCTCCACTTCTGCGCCATCTACCCGGTGCGCCGACACCTCTCCGAAGGCAAACGCTGGCTCGCGCCCTCGCTCTACGCGCCCGCCGTCGCGCTCTTGCTGCTGACGACGCTCGTTGACTTCGTGCCGTCCTCGCGCTTCAACTTCTCCGACGCCTTCATCGGCAATCTCTACAAGGCCGAGTTCGCGCACTTCTGGCTCGCGCTCGTCGGCGGTGCGACGTTGCTCGTCAGGCGTTTCTGGAAGAGCAAGGTGGCGGTCGTCCGGCAACAGTTGAAGTGGGTCGTGTGGGGATCGGTCTTGGCCGTCGCGCCGTTCACGTTGCTCTATGCCGTCGGCTATCTCTTCGGCGACATGCCCGCGGCGGCGGCGGCTACCGGCGCGGGCGCGGAGCGTTGGCTGCTCGACGCGGCCGTGCTGCCGCTCATTTTGATCCCGCTCACCTTCGGCAACTCCGTTGTGCGTTATCGCCTGATGGACGTTGACGTGGTGGTGCGCCGCGCCGCCGTCTACGCGCTGACGACGCTCGCCATCGCCCTCATGATCGGCGTCGTCGTCTACGTGGCGGGTCTCTACGCGTTCGGCGGCGAGGTGATGACGCCGGGCGTGATTACCCTGCGCGTGATCATCGCCGTGCTCGCCATGACCGTGATCGTGATGATGGCCGCGCCCATCAAAAACTTCTTGCAGGAGCAGACCGACCGCCTCTTCTACGGCGAACGCTACGACCTGCGAAACGGCCTCTTGGATTTCGGGCGCACGCTCTCCGCCACCACGACGCTTGAGCCTTTGCTCGACGCGCTCGTCGGCCGTCTCGAACAGGTTCTCGGCGTGGCGCGCGTCGCGATCTTCATCGAAGACGCGCGGGCGGCTTCAGGCTATCGCGTGGCGCGCTCGGTCGGGCTGTCGACGGAAGTGCTGGTGCCGCAGGATTTCCGCGAGATGATCCGCGTGCGCTCGGCCGAGGCCGGCATCGTGCGCGCCGACGACATCGACCTCCAACCGGAGACGAGCGGCTTCGTGCGTCGCGCGCTGCATTACTACGTGCCGTGCGTCGTGCGCGGGCGCATGGTGGCCGTCATCGGTTTGGGACGTTCCACGGGCGGCGCGCTCCTGTCTTCGGAGGACTTGGAAATCCTGCGCACCATCTCCGGTTATGTCGCCGTCGCCATCGAGAACAGCCTGCTCTATCAGGAGCAGACCGAGCGCGCCGCCGAACTCGAACTGCTCAAGGAGTTCAACGAATCAATCGTCGAATCGATCAATGTCGGGCTGCTGGCCGTGGATTCCACGGGGCGCATCACGGGCTGCAACACCGCGCTCGAAGAGTTGCTCGGCGTGCGGCGCGACGAGGCGGTCGGGGCGCGCGTCGAAGATTTATTCGCGGAGGATTTCGCCGAAACGCTGCAACAGGCGCTCGGCGCGAATGGGTGGGAACTGGCCTCCCTGCGCCACATTTACAAGCTCCACACGGCCACGCGCGACGCGCGTTCGCTGATCCTCAACATCGCCTTCGCCCCCTTGCGCCGCACCGAGATCGCCGCGCACACGGGCGCGCTCGTCGTCCTCGAAGACGTAACGGCGCGCGTGCGTCTGGAAGAACAGTTGCAGCAGCGCGAAAAACTCTCCAGCATCGGCCTGCTGGCGGCGGGCGTCGCGCACGAGATCAACACGCCGCTCACGGGTGTTTCGAGCTACACGCAGATGCTCCTCGGCATGCTTCCCAACGGCGACCCGAAACATAAACTGTTGGAGAAGATTCACCGCCAGACCGAACGCGCCACCGGCATCGTCAACAACCTGCTCAACTTCTCGCGCACCGGTACGGTCACGGAGTTTGACGAGGTGGACGTGAACCGCGTGCTCGACGACACGCTGCAACTCCTGGAGCCGCAACTGCGCCAGAGCCGCATCGAGATCGTGCGCGATTACGACGGCGCGCTGCCCTCCGCCTACGGCAACGGCGGCAAACTCCAACAGGTCTTCACCAACTTGATCCTGAACGCACGCGACGCCATCCCCGACGGTGGCCGCATCAAGCTCTCGACCGCGACGGAAGACGGCGAATCGGTCATCATCCACGTGGCCGACAACGGCATCGGCATCGCGCCCGAAAACGTCGCGCGCATCTACGACCCGTTCTTCACGACGAAGGGCGTGGGGCGCGGCACGGGTCTCGGCCTCGCCGTCTCTTACGGCATCGTGCAGGAACACTCCGGCCACATCGCCGTCAGCAGCGCGCCCGGTCGCGGCACGACCTTCCGCATCACCCTCCCCACCACGCAGGGACGCGCACACCTTCAGGCCGCCAGCGATTGACGATTGGGGTAAAGGGAAAGGGGGAAGGGGTAAAGGGTAAAGGTACAAAGATCAAGACCTGACCCCTCGCGCCGCATCTTCCTCTTGCCTTTCCCCTTTGCCCTTTGCCCTTTGCCTTTTGCCCTTTGCCCTTTGCCCTTTCCCCTTCTTGTTGTAATCTCGCAGCCGTTCGATCCTACAATCAGAGGCCGTAGGTTTTTACTTCATGGCACACAAGATAAGTCGCAGGTTGCAAGCGGTGAGGGCAGGCGTGCGCGCGATGACGCCGATGACGACGATAGCGTTCCTGTGCGCCGCCGCGTTGTCGTTGCTCATCGCGTCGAACGTTTCGCTGGCGCGCACCGGGAGCGGCGCGGGCGGCGTCAATTCCGGCGCGCCGGTTGACGGTAAGACTCTCGTCGTGCGCTTGCGCTCGTTTGCGCCGCGCGCGAGCGGGCGACTGGAAGTTGAGCCGACGAAGGGCGGCGGACGCGTGCGCCTGACGGCCTTGAATCTGCCGTCGCCACAGAGTCTCGCGCCGAAGGCGCGCACGTTCGTCGCGTGGGCGAGCGGCGGCCGCATACTCCGTCTCGGCGAGTTGCGGCGCGGCGCGGGCGGGGGCGGTTCGCTCGTCTTCCCGCACCCGGCGGAGTTCGCGCGCTACAGTCTGATCGTGACGGCCGAGCGGGACGGGCGCGCCGAACGCCCGACGGGCGCGCCTGTCTTCTCGACGCGCGCCAACGAAGTGGCCGCGCTCTTTCCCGACCTACCGGGGGGGCGCGGCGACGACGATGCGCGCGCGGCCGCCGCCCGCCGCGAAAGACGCACGACGCCCGCGCGCCCACTTCCGCCCGCGTCCGCACCGGCGCGCCGCACGACGAACGCCGTTACTACCGCGCCCGGCGCGGCGAATGCGTCGCCGCGCGCCGCCTCCTCAGCCGCCAACGCGTTGAGCGCCAGAGACGACGGGGGCAGCGCGGCGGGCGAGCTGTTCACCAGCGTTGACGAGGCGATTGAGAGCGACGCGGCGGCGCGCACGCTCGTGCTCGTCGGCGACCGGGGCGCGCGGCGGGCGAGCGGGACGGCTCGCGTCGCCACGCGTGCCGACGGCACGGCTTACGTCCGCGTGCGCTTCCGCCGCGTGCCGCCGCCTTCGCGCTTCGGCCGTGGCCGACGCTACGCGATGTGGGCGTTGAACCCCGAAGACCTCGGCACAACCTACATGGGCACTCTGCCCGCGCGCGATCTCAATCGCCGCCCGACCTATGCCCGCACCGCGGGCGTCAACTCAAACAGGTTCCGCCTGCTCGTCACCGCCGAACGCCGCACCCCCGCCCCCCGCCCCAGAGGCCAACGCGTGCTGATGACCTACAAAGGCCGGAGAAGAAGGTGATAGGTGATAGGTGATAAGTTGAAGACAGGTCTATCTTGTTTTTAACTTATCACCTATTCACTTATCACCTATCACTTATCTTTCCCGTCACTTGTCACTTGTCACCCGTCACTGTTTTAATTGTCTTATGGCGAAGAAGGGTTCAGTGCTCGTCGTTGACGACGAGGAGATCATGCGCGACGTGTTGGAGACGCTGCTGTCGGCGGAGGGCTACCGCGTCGATCTGGCGAAGACGGGCGAAGAGGGCTTGGAAAGTTACGGGCGGCGCGCTTACGACGTGGTGCTCTTAGACGTTTCGATGCCGGGCATGGGGGGCTTGCGCGCGCTCGAAGAGATTCAGAAGGCGGACGCGGAGGCCGTCGTCGTGATGATCACGGCCTACGCCACCTTCGACACGGCGGTCGCCGCGTGGGAGCGCGGCGCGTTCGGCTGTATCCGCAAGCCCTTCAAGAACGAGCAGGTCACGGCCACCATCGCGGCGGGCGTCAAGCGGCGGCGCAAGGAAGAGGAGCGGCAGACGCTCCGGCGCGCCCTGGGGCGCAACGTCAATCGCGGCATCATCGGCCGCTCCGAAAAGATGCAGGCCATCTTTCAACTCGTGGATCAAGTTGCGCCCGCGCGCTCCACCGTGCTCATCACGGGCGAATCGGGGACGGGCAAGGAAATCCTCGCGCGCGCCATTCACGACCAGAGCCAGCGCGCCGCCAAGGCTTTCATGCCGGTCAACTCTTCTAACATCCCTTCCGAGTTGCTCGAAAGCGAACTCTTCGGCCACACGCGCGGCGCGTTCACGGGCGCGTTCGCCGCGAAGAAAGGGCTGTTTGAAGTCGCCGACGGCGGCTCGGTCTTTCTCGATGAGATCGGCAACATCCCGCCCGAAACGCAGGCCAAACTGCTGCGCGTGATACAGGAGCGCGAGTTCACGCCGCTCGGCGACACGACGGCCAGACGCGTAGACGTGCGCATCATCGCCGCCACCAACATCGATCTCAAAGAGGCCGTCAGGCAAGGCACTTTCCGCGAAGATTTATATTACCGTCTCGCCGTCGTGCCCATCGAACTGCCGCCTTTGCGCGAACGCCGCGAAGACATCCTGCCGCTCGCGCAGCATTTCATACGCAAGTATAACGATGAAAACGCGCGCCACATCTCCGACCATCTCGCGCCCGAAGTGCTCGCCCTGATGGAAGCCTACACGTGGCCGGGCAACGTCCGCGAGTTGGAGAACGTGATCGAGCGCGCGGTCGTCATCGCGCCCACCGACGAGGTGACCAGCCAATGTCTGCCCACGGAAATCTGCGAACCGCAGAAGTCGCTCGGCGCGAGCACGAGCGCGAGCGCGGCGGGCGTGGATGTCGGGCGCGGCATAGACTTCTACGACGAGGTGCGCCGCTTTGAAGTAGACCTCATCCGCCGCGCCCTCGAACAGACGGGCGGCCATCAATCCCGCGCCGCGCGCATGCTCGGCATGAACGCGACCACGCTCAATTCCAAGATCAAAACCTACAACATCCAGTTGCGTTCTTAACCGTGGCCGACTCTCGCAAGCGCACGAAAGCCCGCGTCGCCTGAAAGCCGTAGCTTCCAACCGACGCGGGCTTTTCGTGTGAATTATCCTGCCCGGCTAAACGCTCAGGCGCGGGCGAGCGTCACGCGCACGGGTTGCGAGAGCGCGCTCGGCGCGATGTCGAAAGTTTGCGTCCGGTAGCCCGCGGCTTTAACCACCAGTTTCAGCTTGCCCACGTGCAGGGGCGGGAGGACGGCCACGCCGTTCGCATCGGAACTGTTCCACGTCTCGCAGAAGAAACCGCCGGAGCGTTGGGAACTGAGCTTGGCCTGCGCGCCGCGAATGGGTCGCCCCTGCGCATCGGCGACGCGGAGGTCGAGGCGGCCGAGTCCGTCGGGACGCGTCGGCGCGTGGCCGCGATTTTGAATCGCCGCGCCCGTCTGCGCGAGTCCCGTGGCGGAGCCGAAAAGTGACAGGGAAACAGCTAAGGCGAGAAAGATTTTTCGCGTCATTGATTCAATAAACTCCCTAATTTTATAAGTGTTTAGCTCGCGGGGGGCGTCGGTGAATTAGATGAGCGGGAGCGCGTAAAGTTGCCCGGCCGGAGACTTCTGTTCGAGGCCGCCGTGAAGATGCTCAAGGGTTTCCCGTCCGCCCGGCGAGGCTGGCGACGACGGCGAGCAATTCGATGGGTTCAATCGGCTTCGGCACGTGAACTTGAAAGCCCGCGTTGAGCGCGCGGACGCGGTCTTCGACGCGCGCGTAAGCCGTGAGCGCGATGGCCGGAACCCGGCCGCCGCTTACGGCCTCCGCCGCGCGCAGTTTGACGATGAATTCGTAGCCGTCTTCTCTGGGCATCCCGATGTCGCTGATGAGGATGTCGGGTTTCGACTTTGCGAACGCGGCCAACGCCTCCTCGGCCGACCCGGCCGTCGTCACTTCGGAGCCGCAGCGTTCGAGCACGGTGCGCAGCAGCAGGCGCGTGTCCGGTTCGTCGTCCACGACCAGCACGCGCAAGCCTTTCAGCGAGGGCGGGCAGTCGAACGAGACGGCCTCGCCCCCGGCAGTCGGATGCCGCCGCAGGAGGGGAGCTTCGGCGTCCTCTTGCCGCCGCGCGATCATCTGCGGCAATTGCACGACGAAGGTTGCGCCCTGTCCCTCGCCGCCGCTCTCGACGCTGACCGTGCCGCCGTGCAGTTCGACGAGTTGGCGGACGATTGACAGCCCCAACCCCAGCCCGCCCTGCTTGCGCGTGCTCGTGCCGTCGGCCTGACGGAAGCGGTCGAAGACGTGCGGCAGAAACTCCGCGCTGATGCCTTTGCCGCTGTCGCTGACGATGATCTCGACGTGCGAGTCGACGCGCTCCAAGCGCACCTGCACGCGCCCGCCTTTGGGCGTGAACTTGATGGCGTTGGAGAGTAAGTTCCAGACCACTTGTTGGAGGCGGTCGGTGTCGCCGGAGACGGGGCCGGCCTGCGGGTCGAGCAATGCCTGCAAGCGAATCGCCTTCGCCTCCGCCGTCGGGCGCAGCGCGTCAACCACCGCTCCCACCACCCCGGCGGGATCGACGGGGCGCACATCCAGACGCAGCTTGCCCGTGATGATGCGCGAAATGTCGAGCAGGTCTTCGATGAGTTTATTTTGCGCCTGCGCGTTGCGCTCGACGATCTCCAGCGCGCGTTCGAGGTCGGCCTCGTTGAGCGTGCGGCTACGGAGCAGTTGCGCCCAGCCGAGGATGGCCGTCATCGGCGTGCGCAGTTCGTGCGACATGGTGGCGAGAAATTCGTCTTTGGTGCGGTTGGCCGCTTCGGCCGCGGCCAGCAGCAGCGCGCGTTCTTCCTCGGTGCGCTGTTGCGCGAGCAGATGCCCCCGCACTTCATACTGGCGGCGGCGCGCGCGCAAGGCGGCGTGGAGCGCGCTGACGAGCGTGATGATACGCGTGGGGCGTTCGATGAGCGTGACGTTTCCGGCGTCGGCGAGCGTTTTCAGGAGGCTCAGGTTGGGCGCGGCGTCGCTGCCGCCGCTGGTCAACACGACGAGCGGGAAGTCAGACCACGGCGGTTGTTCGCCGAGCGCGTCAACGAGACACTTCAAGGACGCCGCGTCCAACGCCTCTTCCGTAATAAAGGCCGCCCCCGCCCCGGCGGAAAACTTTTCGCAGAAATCATGGATGTCGCGGCACGCCTCGGCGGCGACGCCCGCTTCGCCGAGCACTTTCGCGATCAGTTGGGCGTCTTTGCCCGTCGGCGCGAGCAGCAGCACGCGCTTGTCAGCCCCGCCGGAATCAGGCGTCGACATCGCCGTCACCACTCTTTTCCCGCAATGCCGGCGGCTCGTTGCTGTAGGTCGGCACGCCCGTCAGCACGCCCTGAAAATCTCTGAGCGGCTGGCCGACGGCGATCCCGCCCCCCGACATACGCATCTCGCGGATCGTATTCTCGTGATAGCCGGTGCGTTTCTTGACGACCGAGATGGCGCGGCGCACCTCGCCCCGCGCCTCGAAGAAGCGCAGCATCAAGACCGTGTCGGCCAGATAGCTCACGTCAACGGGCGTGCCCATGTTCGCGCCCATGAAGCCGTGCTGCGCCATGACGAGCAGCGTCACGATGCCCTGCTGGTTGAGATAGGTGAGCAACTCGTGCATCTGCACGGTGAGAAAACGCTCGTCGGGCATGGCCTGCAAGTAGCCGTTGAGACTGTCGATGACGACCACGCGCGCCCCGTCTCGATCCACGGCGCGCCGCACGAAGTGCGCGAACTCGCCGGGCGACAGTTCCGCCGGATCGATTTGTTGAAGCGACAGGTAGCCGGATGCAACCTGCTCCTTGATGTCGCGCCCTAG